>JAATGD010000013.1 GCA_015654965.1 Hyphomicrobiales bacterium | reverse complement strand
CCGACCATTTCGGAGACGATGAAGGAAGCGGTGCTCGATGCTTACGGGCGCGTGCTGAACATGTGAGCTTTTAGTCACTCTTGCGCGTTACTCGTCGTACACTCTCCACGCGTGAGGCTATCCCAAAAGGGAGCGGGCAGGCTGTGAACCAGCCTACGAACAAGGTTGAGCATTCCACGGAACTGGGGCCATCGGAGCTGGCATGGAGCGGCACGCCCCTTGCGGGTTTCTTAATGGATAACATTTTCTAGCTAAATCCACCTACGGCGATATCCCTCCTTTAACCCGTACTCCTTAAGGTGTTGGGCCCTGTGCCGGTTCGATCCGGCACAAAGTCTGAACAGCGAGGCCGGGTCTGGTGTCGATGAATGGTGACGGCGCTACCGGAGCTTCGCCTGCCGGAATTCTCGGGGCGATGCCGGGCTCCGGCAGGTCGGTGGTCGGCATGTCTCCCTGGGCCCGATGGGATCCAGCCCTTCAGAATGCTGTTCGACTCCTCAACTCGGCCAAGATGCCGATGGCCTTGATGATCGGCTTAAAGGGGACGCTCGTTGTAAATGACGCGACATCCGCGTTGTTCTCCGAGAAAGTGGGTGGCGTAATAATAAACGGCCGATCCGTTTTGGACGTTCTGCCGGAGAACTCTGCTTTTTGTGCCGATGTGCTCAAGCGGGTTATGGGCGGTCAAGCGTGCAGCTATCCGGCCCAGCCTATTGGCCTGATCAGAAACGGCAAACCGGAGACCGCCTGGTTCAACCTCGATTTCGTTCCCGTGGCGGATAGCCTCGGAACGGTGCTTGCGGTCCTCGCGATAGCTTCGGACGTCACGCATCACGTCAGCCATACCCGCTCACTCACCGAGGCCGTAGGACGTCTGCGGCTAGCCCTTGAGGGATCGGGGATGGTCGGCATATGGACCCGTGATATCCAGACCCGGGTCAGCACCTGTGACGCCAATGTCGCAAGGATATTCGGCTTGCCGGTTGCCGATTGTGAGCAGGGGGTCGATGACAGGTTTTTTATAGAGGCCATTCATCGCGATGATCGCGACGGTGTGGTGGCTGCGCTGGAGACGGCGGTCGCAACGGCACAGCCCTACCGATGCCGTTATCGCGTGCCCGAGCAGGGCAAGCGCGTGCGCTGGGTGATTGCCTCGGGCAAGCCTGCCTTTGACGATGACGGCAAGCTCTCCCGTTTGTTGGGTATCGTTGTCGACGTGACCGACCAGATGGAAACGGCTGTGGCGCTCGCCGAGAGCCGGTTTCAATTCCAGACTTTGACCGAAGCCTTGCCGCAGATCGTCTGGAGTTGCGATGGGGAGGGGCGCCACGATTATTTTTCGGAACGTTGGAGCGAATTCACCGGCATTCGTCGTGAAGCGATCACCGAGGAAACCTGGAAACAACTCGTGCATCCGCAGGACTGGCAGATGGTCTAGCGAGTCTGGAATGAATCCAGGCTCTGCGGCAAACCGTACGATCTCGACTACCGCTTCCGTCACCATTCAGGCGAGTATCGCTGGCTCCGCGTGATGGCTCTGCCGATCCGCGGTGACGATGGGCAGATTACCCGATGGTTCGGTACAAGCACCGACATCCACGAGGCCTATCTTGTGGCTGAAGAACGCAAGGAGCTTGCCCGTGAGCTGGAGCGGATTGCCACTCAGGACCAGCTCACCGAGGTGCTGACGCGGCGCGCTTTTATCGAACGGGCGCAGGCCGCCCTTTTTGAAGCTGCAAATGCCGGTAAACCCACCAGTCTGCTCATGCTGGACATCGATTATTTTAAATCGGTCAATGACACTTATGGCCATCCCGGTGGCGACAAGGTTCTCGCGACCGTTGCCAAGCGCATGAAGGGCGCCTTGAAAAAGCAGGATATTATCGGACGACTGGGCGGTGAGGAATTTGCAGTTCTGTTGTCCGGATGTACACCGCGAAAGGCGAGGAATGTCGCGGAGCGCATCAGGCTGGCGGTAGAAACCACGCCAGTCTGTATGGCGGGCGGAGCCGGACTGACAATTACTGTGAGTGTGGGTGCCACGACCTGCCTGTCGCCTGATCACGATCTCGATGCGATGCTGGGGATTGCCGACAAGGCGCTCTACCAAGCGAAGGCATCCGGACGCAACCGATCGATATTCTGTGGCGGGGATGCCGTCTAACATTGTTGAACTGATGGATTTGATGCGAACGGGGCCGGACGTCTTTGTCAAGCAAGCAGGCTAGGCCAAGGTTTCAGCGATTGCGGACATCGCTCCCAATGCGGCTTTCGGTGCGTTTTACTTTCTTTTCTCTGCTGTGCTGTTGATGTCGCAAATCGTCCGCGAGCCGCCTAGTATCACCGGGTGGTTTCAAATGAGGGAGTGAGATTTGCGGAATGTTTTGATGCTCGCATTGATCGTGGTGGCAAGTTATACGGCGACGCCGAGCTTCGCCCAGATCGTGGACGGCAACCGCGCCCTCAAGGCATGCGAAGCGGAAGATAAATCGTCGATTGTCTATTTCATCGCCGGCGTGATCGACACGGCGGCGCATGACAAGGCAGCGGTGCTTTCCAAAAGCCTGAAGTATTCGGTGGACACCAGCCCGGTGCCGCCTCAACTGACAAAAAATATCCTTCAGGAGATGCACTCGTTTTGCTTGAATTCTTCTGTGGAGCCGGAGCGAATTCGCGATGTGGTCTGCGGATACATCAAGTCGAATTCGGCGACGCGAAATATGTCGGCGGCGAAGTTGACT
>JAATGD010000047.1 GCA_015654965.1 Hyphomicrobiales bacterium | reverse complement strand
CCTTCTATCTGCAAAGCCGTTCCTCTTCCATTTTCCAGACCGATATTCATCCGGCAGCCCAGCTGCGCAGCGGTATCTTTCTCGATCATGCGACCGGCCTTGTTGTGGGTGAGACGGCCATTGTCGAAGACAATGTGTCGATCCTGCATGCAGTAACATTGGGCGGAACCGGCAAATCAAGCGGCGACCGCCATCCGAAAATCCGCCATGGCGTGCTGATCGGGGCAGGCGCGAAAATTCTGGGCAATATCGAAATCGGTCATTGCTCGAAGATTGCCGCCGGTTCCGTGGTATTGAAGCCCGTTCCCAACAATGCCACGGTTGCAGGTGTTCCGGCTAAAATTATCGGTGACACGGGCTGTACTGAGCCGTCACGCGTTATGGATCAATTGCTGGGAGACTCGGTCCACGGTTTTCTCGGTGACGGTATCTGATCGCTATCAAGATTGAATCAAAATGGCCGCCTGCTGGTTTTTCTCGGCATGTGGCCTATATTTTGCTCATACATCATTGAGAGCACGATGCTATAGGGCTTTACATTGCAAAGAGCCGGGTGCACTAAACCGGCCTTAATTCAAATCAGGAGAAGCCGGTTGAATCCCGAAGAACTCAAGAAACTGGACGCTTATTTCAAAAAGACCTTCAACAATCCGGGTCTTCAGGTCAAGGCGCGTCCGCGCAAGAACGATTCTGCCGAACTGTATCTCAATGACGAGTTTCTGGGCCTGGTCTACAAGGACGAAGACGAAGGCGAATTGTCCTATAATTTCTCGATGGCGATACTCGACGTCGATCTTTGAGGCCCTTGTCTTGTGAATGATAAAATTTCAGCGCCGCGTTCCTTTTTGAGCGCGGCGTCTTGCTTTTGAGGGAGGAGTGATATGCCGATCTACGCCTATAATGGTCATAAGCCGCAATTTGCCGATCGCAACAGCAACTGGATTGCACCGGATGCAACATTGGTCGGTAAGATCGAGGTCGGCGAAAATGCCGGTTTCTGGTTTGGTTGCGTGCTGCGCGGTGACAATGAAACCATTGCCATCGGTCGCGACACCAATGTGCAGGAACATTGCATCATGCATACGGATATCGGTTTTCCGCTTTCAGTGGGCGCGGGCTGCACCATCGGTCATCGCGCTATCCTTCATGGCTGCACGATTGGCGAAAACACCCTGATCGGCATGGGAGCGATTGTGCTCAATGGTGCCAGGATCGGCAAGAACTGCCTTGTGGGCGCGGGCGCACTTGTGACGGAAGGCAAGATTTTTCCCGATAATTCGCTGATTGTCGGCTCACCCGCCCGCTTCGTGCGCGAACTGGATGCGGCGCAAATCGAAAAGCTGAAACTCTCGGCACGCCACTATGTCGAAAAGGGCCATTCCTTCATGCGCGGCATGGAGCCTGCCTGAGCGTTCACCTGCTAGACTTCACAGGTTTCGCCTGATTTTCCACCATGGATGACCCGCAGATAGGGCGGGGTCGGTGCTGATTTCGCCAGTTTCACCCTCGGTTGGCTGCGTAATTGATTGCGAGGGGCCGCGTGCGATGCAAGCATTGCAGTCTTGGGGGCTTTTTCCTCAAGCGCCATATCCGGGGCAATCGGCTCTATCGTGTCGAGATGACCAAAGACCAGCGGGTCGGCACCAATCCAGCTCACCGTGTCGAGCACCGCGATGCTGCCCAGCAGGTTCATCTGTCCCGAGCGGCTTTTGAGTGGTGCCAGCAGCATCTCGAAATTGAGGCTGCGGCCTGACAGGCTGACGCCCTTGTGATGGCTCAAGGCCGGGATATGCATGTCGCGGACGTTTTGCGACAATTCATAAATGGCGGGGCGGTCGCGTTCCGGCCATAGCGACAAAAGCCGCTGACCTTTCAATTCGCGCCCGAACAGCGTGCAGATATCGGTGCCGCCAAGGCGGAACACCATCTCGTCTTTATCATCCAGCTCTACCAGAAACAGGTCCGAGAGATGACGGCCAAGCCTGCTCGGCTTGATGTTTTCGCGCTGCGGAATGCTGAAACCGCTTTTGTGATCAAAAGCCAGTCGCTGCCATTCGCCAAAAATTGCGATCGTGCTGCGGTGTTTCATCATGCGCCATTCGTTGCTTAAAGCGTGTTGCGGCTTGTCTTATTCATGCAACACGCTTTAAGGTTTTGTTTTTACGCATGTCTTTATCCCCAAACCGGTCCCACCTTTGGGAGACATGCTCTAGCCGAAAAAGGGCAGGGCCGCTTGCAGATTGGCATGCGTCTGTCGCCCCCATAAAATCCCATCCGTGGCATGGATGCCAGCTTGACCGCATGCCTGTCCACCACGCTTGCGCGTTAAGGTTAACAGGAACTATTCGTTGCAAATTCCAATCGCCATGGCATTGATAGTTTCGTCAGGAAGAGCATTTGATTTTTCAAGGATTTTTCTGATCTCCAGGACTAGATTATGAGAACCATGTGAAGGTCGGCACGGAAACGCGCCGATCTTTATTTTAAACACATTCTATTTTATCAATGATGAAAATTGACGGCAGCTCCTGTAGGGGTTGCCATGTTTATTATAATGCCGACGATCTGGCCCAATATTGGAAAACAGAGTTCATGAGTATTCCCCAGCCCGACATGAATGGCCGCCAACGCCGGTCCGACAGGGGAGAGCCGGTTTTCAACATCCCCGGAGTGGTGATTGCGCTGATCGCGACCTGTGTCGCGGTCTATGTCTATCAAAACTATCTCATCAGTGAAGAGAGAAACTTTGGTTTTATCCGCGATTACGCATTGATTCCGGCGCGTTTTCTCATCGGCAACGGCTTTGCCGACCCAGCCTCTCTGTTCACGCTTGTCAGCTATTCCTTCATGCATGGTGGTATCGAGCATATCGTGGTCAACATGGTCTGGCTTGCGGCTTTCGGTTCGCCTTTGGCCGGACGCATCGGAACAGGACGCATGCTTGCGTTCTGGATCGTGACCGCGGTCCTTGCAGGTCTTACGCATTATGCGCTTTATCCTGAAAGCGTGACGCCGCTTGTGGGCGCATCGGTGGCAATTTCAGGTATGATGGGGGCTTCCGCCCGCTATGGCTTCCGGCGTGTGAATTTCGGGCGACGGGCCGAATTTGCCGGACCCTTGCTGCCCATCGGCCTGACGCTCACCTTGAAGCCTGTGCTGACCTTTGTCGGCGTGTGGTTTGTCATCAATATCGTGACTGGTCTATATACAACAGGCGGAACAGCGCTTTCAGGGATTGCATGGGAAGCGCATATCGGCGGTTTTATCGCCGGTTTCTTCGGTATTGCCCTCTTCGATCAGCCACGCAGTTATGACGCGGTTCTCAGGCGCTGATACTTGCCAAGCGCCCTGATCCGGCGCACCATGATGGAACGCGGCGGGAGGAGCTGCGTTCTGCTTTCAGTTAAAATCCGAAAGCAGTGCCTGATCATGGAGGAGGAGACTGGCATGACCGTAAAATCGATTCTTGCAGCGAAAGGACGCGATGTCGTCGTCATCGCGCCCACCGACAGGCTGGCCCATGCCGTCGATATTCTGGCCCGATACAAGATCGGTGCCGTGGTGGTCTGCGACGAGGCGCGGCATATCAAAGGCATTCTCTCCGAACGCGATGTGGTGCGCGCGCTCTCCATCAGTCAGGCGCAAGCGCTCGATATGCCGGTCTCCGAGGTCATGACGGCAAAAGTGCAGCTCTGCCATGAGCATCATACGGTCACGCAGGTAATGGAAATCATGACCCGCAGCCGTTTTCGCCATATGCCCGTGGAAGAGGGCGGTAAGCTGGTGGGCATTATTTCCATCGGTGACGTGGTGAAACGGCGAATCGGCGATGTCGAACGCGAGGCGGAAGATATCCGCAGCTATATTGCGAGTGCCTGATCACTTGATATGTCTGTTTACCGATTGCGCAGATAGCGCTCTGCTGCATAGAGCGAAATCGCCGCTGCATTGGAGACGTTGAGCGATTTGATTTCTCCGGGCATGTCCAGACGGGCGAGGGCGGTGACGGTTTCGCGCGTCTTCTGGCGCAGGCCCTTGCCTTCCGCGCCCAGAACAAGGGCTACCCGGTCGGATGAAAGTGTTGCTTCCATTTCCATCGGACCTTCCGAATCAAGTCCGATGGTCTGAAAACCCAGTTCGTGCAGCTCTTCAATGGCTTCAGCGAGGTTCCTGACCTCGATATGGGCGATAAGTTCGAGCGCACCCGAGGCGGCTTTTGCCAGAACACCGCTTTCCTGCGGGCTGTGGCGGCTGGTGGTGATCAGGGCGCCCGCGCCAAAAGCCACGGCCGAACGCATGATCGCGCCCACATTATGCGGGTCCGTCACCTGATCGAGCAGCAGCAGCAGCGGGCTGTCCTTTAACTGCGAGAGTTTTTTTGCGTTGAGCGGTTCGGCCTCGATCATCACGCCCTGATGCACGGCATCCGATCCCGTTTCCTTGTCGATGTCTTTGGGGTCGACGATTTCCACGGGGAAGGGGAGCGCTTCCGCTTCGCCCACTTCCAGACGCGCAAAGCCGTTGCGGGTCGCAAGCATACGCAGGATTTTTCGCTCGGGGTTCTCAATGGCTGCCCGGACTGTGTGCAAGCCATAAAGGCGCACGGTGCCTTCCGCGACGCGACCGGCGGCGATGGGTGCGCGCTGGGGTCTTTTATAAGGCGTTCCGCTTTCCGCTGCTTTCTGGTCGCGATGCTGGCGGCGGAGGCGCGCATAATGCTGGTCTTTTGCGGTCCGGTCCGAATTATTATCACTCATGGGATGCATCACTTTTCAGAAAGCTTATAGAGAAGAAACATGGAGCTTATCCTGTAAAGAATATCTGGCCCACGACAAGGGCCTGTGGGTCATGACAAAAAAATATGTCGCTGAAACCGCATGGAAAGCCCTGTTTGCGGCAAGCTGTGGAAAGAGATGTATTCTTTTCGCTTTTACCCTGTTGACAGGGCAAACGCTTATCGTCATAAGGCCCCTCGCGGAACGACGGAAACATCCGGTGCTTCGCAAAAATGCCTAGTCGCTCGACTCTGCTGATAGTGATATTAGGAGGGATGCCCGAGTGGTTAAAGGGGACGGACTGTAAATCCGTTGGCTATGCCTACGTTGGTTCAAATCCAACTCCCTCCACCACTGTCGGATCAGGGTCATGAGTGCGCGGGTATAGCTCAATGGTAGAGCAGCAGCCTTCCAAGCTGAATACGCGGGTTCGAT
>JAATGD010000231.1 GCA_015654965.1 Hyphomicrobiales bacterium | reverse complement strand
TTGGATTTGCCACAACCATTTGGCCCGACAACGCCGGTCAGTCCACCTTAATGACGAACTCCATCGGCTCGACGAAGGATTTGAAACCGACAAGGCGAAGCTTGGAGAAACGCATCAGACCACGCCCCTCTCAACACGCCCATAAACGAAAAAAGCGGACGCAGGAATGCGCCCGCTTTTCGTACCAAAAAACGGATCAGAGAAGCTTGTCGATGATTGCCGACATCTGATCAACCGTTAGAGCTCCCGCGTATTTCTCTCCGTTGATGAAGAAGGTCGGTGTCGCGGTGACCCCGAAATCCTTCGATCCGCGTTCCATCGTTGCTCTCACATCATCGAGAATCTGCTGGTTCGTCAAGCAAGCCTTGAACGACTCCTGTGTAAAACCGGCGAGTTTGGCGATTTGCAGCAATGCTGCTTCGCCGTCCTGCGCGGTTGCCCACTGTGCCTGCTGCTTGAAGAACACGTCGACCATCGGGAAATAACGATCTTCCGGCGCGCAACGCGCCAGAATGAAGGCCGCGGTCGCGCGCGGATCGAACGGGAATTCGCGGAAGATCAACCGCGCCTTGCCGGTATCGATATATTTTTCCTTGATAGCGGGGAATGTATTGATCGTGAATTCCGCGCAATGCGGACAGGTCAGCGATGCATATTCAATAATGGTGACCGGCGCGTCTTCCTTGCCATAAACCATGTCCTTGAGCTTGCCAGCTTCCGCCACCTTGGCCGCGTCAACCTTGCCTTCCGGGTTGGGGGCCTGTGCGTGGGCATGACCACTGAGCACCAGTCCGGCAGCAGCAGCGCCAGCGAGAGAAATGACGTGTCTGCGATTAAGGGTTGCAGGCATACGAATCATCCAGTCCTGTTTTGTTCATTGAAAGTGGCATAAAGATTAGCGCCTTTCTGCACAAGACTTGCATCAAATTTATGGCACAGGCGAGATCGGGGCGGCTCTATTGAGCGCGTCACTTTTTCTCTTTGCCCCGCTTCTCCGCCAGAATATTTTTCCCAAGCCGCGCAAGAGCCGCACGCAGCGCATCGTCCTCGATCTCGCCTGTCGCCTGATCGATGCGGCGTTCTTCCGATGGCGCCAGAGGAGCCAGCCGTTTCGGCTTTTTGCGGGTGGGGAGTACAGGCGGTTTCTGCTCGATCTTGATGCGGCCAATGGCCGAAAAGCCCAGAAAACCGTTGACGCGGGCAATGATTTCGCCCGTCTCATGCTGTATCTGCAAGGCGCTAAAGCCTTCGCAGGCAATGATCAATGTCGCGGGCTTGAAGGGATCGTCTTCATGCAGGCGGCGCGGCCACAGAATGCGCAAAGGCCGCGAGGTTGCGCCAATGGCGGGACCGACAATATCTTCCCAGGATTGCAGAAGCGCGATATTGATGCCGGCACGTTTTTGCAGCATCGGGTCCATCAGGACCGACGCCATATCCGCCAGTGGTCGAAACCCGCGTTTTTTGCCTCTTTCGCTCATCACGCTCTATTATAGGCGCGAAACCACTCCACAAACAAAGGAATACCATCTTCAAGGGAAGTTTTGGGGTCAAACCCTAGATCGTGCGCGGCAAGCGTAATGTCGGCATAGGTGCGCGGCACATCGGCTGCGGGCATCGGCTCAAGCTTGCGGATGGCCTCGCAACCAGTCGCTTTCTCAATCGCTGCGATGAAATCACTGAGCATGACGGGGCGGTTGTTACCGAGATTATAGACCGGGGCCGTATCGTCCGGCTTTTCCAGAATGCGGTTAACCGCGCCCACGACACCGCTCACAATATCGGTGACGAACGTGAAATCGCGCTGCATCTCGCCATTGTTGAACACGCGGATCGGCTCGCCCTTGAGGATGGCCGAAGTGAACAACCATGGCGCCATATCGGGCCGCCCATAGGGGCCATAGACGGTAAAAAAGCGCAGACCCGAGGAGACAAGGCCGTGCACATGGCGATAGGAAAAGGCCAGTAACTCGCCCGAACGCTTGGTCGCCGCGTAGATAGACACCGGATGATCGACCGCATCGCTTTCCGAAAAAGGGATTTTTTCGTTGGCACAATAGACGGAGGAAGAACTGGCATAGACCACCGGCGGACGCTTTTCGAGACGCAATGCTGTCTCGAAAATATTGACCTGTCCCATGACATTGGCGGAGACGTAAGCGGCGGGGTTCTCGATGGAATATCGCACACCGGCCTGTGCTGCGAGATGCACGATCACATCCACATCGCGATCATCGCCAATGGCCATATTGAGCGCCGAAGCATCCGCAATATCGGCCTTTGCAAAGCGAAAACCCTCATGCGCACGCAATTTCGTAAGCCGTGCTTCCTTGAGCTGCACCTGATAATAATCGTTGAGATTATCGATGCCGATAACCTGCCAGCCCGCATCCAGCAAACGTTCGGCCGTATGATAGCCGATAAAACCGGCAGTACCCGTGACGATTGCCTTCATGCCAGCGACTTTCCTGCCGGAATATGCTCTGAACAGACCGGGCCTGCAGAGATAGATGCTATGTGTCCCGTCCGGCGGGCCGCCATGATACGGCGCGTCGCATCCGCATTGAAGACTGCCAGGAAGAACATGGTTGCAGTAATCGTAACCTCATGAAGAAGCGGATTATGCAACATGCCATAGCTGCCGCAGACAAGAGTGAAATAGATCAGCGCCCTTCGCAATGCCCAACTGTTCGACGTTTTCCATAAATAAATGAAAATGAACAGAAAAGCGCCCGCTATGAATATCAGGCCTATGATGCCATCATTGAGCAGTTCATCGAGAATGGTGTTGTGCACATGACGAAAGTCTTCCAGCATCAGCGCATTGTCATCCGCCTGTGCCCGCACCATATCCATCTTGGAATAAGCCCCGACGCCCGCAATTGGATGCTGTGCAATGATCTTGGTTGCACTCTTCCACATCACCTCGCGAATATCGGCGGAAATCTTGTCTTGCCATTTGGAACTGTCGCCGCTGTCATAATATTCGACCATGCCTGAAAAGCGTTCAGAAAGAATATGCCCGACGGGACCCACAGCGATCAATGCAGCAAGAGCCACGGCAAGAGCCGCATAGGCGGCACCCTGCTGCCTGATACCAAAGCGCTTTAGGAAAAATATAATTTCCACGGCAACGAAGATCGGCAGCACGACGATGATGGCGCGCGTTTCCGATGTCAGAACCGATACCAGCCCCAGAACGAGCCAGTGCGGACCATTGGGCAGATAACGCGGAGGTTGATGCAAAGGAATAGCTGCAGCAATAGCCGCAACGCCTGCAACAAAAGCAAAAACAGCCTGATTGCCACCAATACCGATGCGTTCATCGGTGGTGACTACGAGATAGAGGGCGATGATGACTGCGGCGATTATCCCGACACGCGAGCCCAGCACAAAGGCGCGCAGTGGATCGCGGATAAGCACCATGCCGGAACCGGCAAAAGCAAAAACCGTAATCAGCAGCGTATAGCCGATCTGCCGATTATCATGAAACGGTTCGCCGCGATAAAGGATCAACCCCAGCGACCAGGCGGCATAGAGCAGGATGAAAATATAAAACGGCTTACAGAAAAGACGGGCGGTCGCATGGCGCCCGCAGGCGAGATAAATACCGATACACGAGAAAAGAAACAGAACCAGTGGCCCCAGACCGAAGCGCAGCGGCATGGAGGCAGCCGCAGCGGCAAGCACCCAGCAATCGATCCGGCGGCGCACTAAAAAAGACTTCTTCAATAATTTCAATCTGCTGCCCTTTTGAGGGATCCCCACTTCACCGCATATATGATTCGGCCCACATAGTCCGTAGCGCGAAAGAAAAGTGTTGTTAGCCTTTTGTATGGTGGCAGACGCTTTTTGGCATAGTCGGCGCGACCCTGAACAATGGTTGAAATCGCCACCTCCGAAAGGCCGACAATTGCCTTGTTCGTTGTATAGATTTCATAATTCCCCGCCCAGCCGCGTTCCAACGCAACATCATAAGGCACGCGCATGGGACGGATTGCCGCGAGCAGGCGTGCAGCCCCCGCGCGTGTCACCACATAAGCTGCGGAACTTCCCAGCGGACCATGCATACAGCGCCCGATGGCAATATCGTCATCGATCTTCTGAAATGACCGGAAAGCGGGCGTGCGGTGATTGACCAGTTTTATGGCATCCCAGCCAGTAAAATGTGTGAGTTTTTCGACAAAGGACTGAAAGTCCGGTGGCAAGACCACATCGTCCTCGACCAGAACCGCAAAAGGCTCGGTAGCCTTGGCGATCACGTCCAGCGCACGGATATGGCTGAAATAGCAGCCGATCTCCGCAGGCATTGCGATCTTGCCATGATTACGCCTGAAGCCCGCCTCATCGAAATCCTCGAGTTCATCGGGCTTGAGCCTGATGCCTTCCACCGCTTCAATGCGGCGTAGCTCGATTGCCAATGCTGTGGCATTCGCCTGCAAACGCGCCCAACGGTCGCGCGAACGCTCCAGATTGATGACATAGACGGGTATTGGATCGCCCAATGTTTTTCTTTCTTCCGAAATGGCGCAATGTATGCCCCATACCGGTTTGCCAATTGCAGATATATCTGGCTTTACTATATCGGCGATTTTATTAACAACCGCAAAATGTCCCATGTTCGTTCCAGAAAGCCGTTTGCCCGTTGAACCATCCCGTCCGCCCGCAGCCCAAAACGACCGCAATCATGGGTGATCAAAGCCAGCACTTGCTTGAATGGTATGATCGTCATCATCGCATCCTGCCATGGCGCACGACGCCAGCGGAACAGGCGCGTGGTCTGCGTCCCGATCCCTATCGGGTGTGGCTGTCGGAAATCATGCTGCAACAGACGACGGTTGAAGCAGTCAAATCCTATTTCACCGCTTTTGTCGCGCGCTGGCCGACGATCAAGGCCATGGCAGCGGCATCGGAGGACGATATTCTGCGTGCATGGGCGGGACTTGGCTATTATTCGCGCGCCCGCAATCTCAAGAAATGCGCTGATCTTGTAGCCGCAAGACATGGGGGAAAATTCCCGAATAATGCGGTAGAACTCAAGGAACTGCCGGGCATCGGCGATTATACCTCGGCGGCGATTGCCGCCATTGCCTTTGGTGAAAAATCAGCCGTGGTCGACGGCAATGTCGAGCGCGTCATCTCGCGCCTTTATGCCATCGACACGCCGCTTCCCGGTGCGAAAGCACAAATCCGCATCCTCATGGGGCAGATGACGCCAGCCGACCGCCCCGGTGATTTTGCGCAAAGCATGATGGATCTGGGCGCGACAATCTGCACCCCGCGCAGGCCAGCCTGTGCGCTTTGTCCGGTCAACGACAATTGCGTGGCGCTTGCCACCCGCGACCCGGAAGAATTTCCGGTCAAAGCGCCCAAGACGGAAAAGCCGGTGCGCACGGGTGCGGCCTTTGTGGCAGTGACTTCCGATGGCGCGGTTTTCCTGCGTAAAAGAGAAGGCAAGGGCCTGCTTGCGGGCATGAGCGAAGTGCCGGGAAGCCACTGGACAGCACGCATTGATGGTGATGCAACGATCAATGCGGCCCCCTTCCCTGCCGCCTGGCAACAGTCAGGGCAGATCGTGCATGTTTTTACGCATTTCGAGTTGCGCCTGACGGTCTATCGTGCCGAAAATGTCAAAAGGAACCTTGGTCATGATGGCTGGTGGTCGCCTCCCGATGCACTTGATGGGGAAGCCCTTCCGACCGTCATGAAAAAAGCCATCAGCGCAGCATTACCGGACGCCTTCAAGGCAAAGGCAAAAAAGCATTGACTGTATGAAAAGCGAAGGCGCCCGAAGCAATCCGCTTCGAGCGCCTTACGATCAGACAATGCTGGAGGCCGTCTGTCGTTTTTATTTCAAGATCATGCGCCAGCCGCTGCCATTTCGCTGCGGATGACAGAGCGCAGATCGTCAATCGATTTGAGAGCGCCATTTTCCTCATAGTGCCAGAAGGTCCAGCCATTGCAGGCGTCAAAACCCTGCACTTTCGCGCCGATGCGATGGATGGAACCGGCTTCGCCATTGGCAGCAAGGGTTCCGTCAGCGCGCACGATGGCCGCAAAACGGCGGCGCACATCACACAAAACCGTGCCCGGACGCAAAAGACCGGCCTCGATGATGCTGGTGAAAGCCACGCGCGGCTCGGCGCGTTTGCCGGTCATCACCGTCAGTTCCGCCTTGCCCAGTGGCTCGACGCTATCGATACGCGCGGTTGCGGCATCGATATAATCCTGCTCGCGTTCGATACCGACAAAGTGACGGCCCAGACGCTTGGCGACCGCACCCGTGGTGCCGGAGCCGAAGAAGGGATCGAGAACCACATCGCCCGGCTTTGTCGAGGCCATCATGATACGCGCCAGCAGTGCTTCCGGCTTCTGGGTCGGATGAACCTTGTCGCCGTTTTCGTCCTTGAGGCGCTCCGAGCCGGTGCAGATCGGAAACAGCCAGTCCGAACGCATCTGCACATCGTCATTGGCCGCCTTCATGGCTTCGTAATTGAAGGTATAGCCCTTGCCCTTCTGGTCACGCGAGGCCCAGATCAGCGTCTCATGCGCATTCTGGAAACGGCGGCCACGGAAGTTCGGCATCGGGTTGGTCTTGCGCCAGACGATATCATTCAAGAGCCAGAAGC
>JAATGD010000022.1 GCA_015654965.1 Hyphomicrobiales bacterium | reverse complement strand
GTCTACAAGGATTTCGGCTTTGAAGGCATCACCATCAAGCTTTCGACGCGACCGGAAAAGCGTGTCGGCTCGGATGAATTGTGGGATCGCGCGGAAAGCGTCATGATGAAGGTGCTGGAGGAAATCCAGCAGCAGTCCGACGACATCAAGACCGGCATTTTGCCGGGCGAGGGCGCTTTCTATGGTCCCAAGTTTGAATATACGCTGAAAGACGCCATTGGCCGTGAATGGCAATGCGGCACTACGCAGGTCGATTTCAATCTGCCGGAACGTTTTGGCGCTTTCTATATCGACAAGGAATCGGAAAAGCGCCAGCCGGTGATGATCCACCGTGCGATCTGCGGCTCAATGGAACGCTTCCTCGGCATATTGATCGAGAATTTCGCCGGTCACATGCCGCTGTGGTTTGCGCCCGTACAGGTGGTGGTCGCAACCATCACATCCGATGCCGACGCCTATGCACAGGAAGCCGCGGCCAAGCTGAAAGCAGCCGGACTTCAGGTCACAACCGACCTCCGCAACGAGAAGATCAACTATAAGGTTCGTGAACATTCGCTTCAGAAGGTTCCGGTCATTCTCGTCTGCGGCAATCGTGAGGCGGAAGAAAAGACCGTCAATATGCGCCGTCTTGGTTCGCGTGATCAGGAATCACTCACGCTGGACGATGCAATCGCGCGTCTGGTCGAGGAAGCGACACCGCCTGATCTTGTTCGTCTCAAGAAGGGCAATTGATAACAACAAAAGACCGCGCTTCAAGCGCGGTCTTTTTCATGACGGGTATGAGATAAAACTCAATCTACGCTATCATCGGGGGCTTCATTTTCGCTATTGGCGATGACTTCAACTTCTTCATTCTTGCCGGAAGAAACCTTGAATTCACGCTGATAGATGCGGTCCTTGTTTTTGGCGACAGCGACATATTCGCCTTCGATCAGAACCATCGAGGAATAGGCGCCGACACTTTCGGTTATGGCATCGCCCGCGGTATTCGTGATGGACCAGGATGTGTCGGCCAGCGCCTCGCCACCGCGCTCACGCACCAGTTTCAGCGTCACTTCGGCGGCATGATGCTGAACGGCGGCCTCGGTCAATTTGCCCGCTTCCACACGAATATCGGCGCGAATAGAGGCATTGGCAGAGCCATAATTGGAAACGACGTGATAGGTTCCACTGTTGAGCCGTATGATCGAATTTGGCTGAACATCCGGCAGGATGAGCGAGCGCTCATTGGTGTCCTCGCCCGCATAAATGGAAAAGCGCAGCAGTTTTTCGTTGATTTTGCCACCATCAGGCAGTCCTGCGCTTAGTTTCACCCCACCGGCATCGAGCGTCATGACCTCATGACGGATATTATTTCCCAGCGTTATGCGCTTGGTCGCCCCTGCGCGCCCATAAGCGACATGCACCAGATAGCTGCCTTCGGGCAGGTTGAACACCGCATTGCCGCCTTGCGCGCTGGCAATCAGCGGCAATTGCCCATCCGGGCCGACAGTGGGTGAGAAGACGCGCCAGACCAGACCTGTCTGGATGTCATGGCCATTTTCCACAAGCCGCGCCTTCAGATCGAGTTCACGCGTCTGGATCAGCGGGTTGTTTTCGGGGCTTGAAGGGGAAGCATAAGGTGTGATAGGCGGCAATTTCAATGCCGGATCATGCAAATTCAATCCGCTATTTGTCGCGTCAAAGCTTTGTGCGACAGCGGGCGTGACGATCAACGCGCCAGAAAGAGCGACGCCAAGCGCTTTGGATATTTTTGCAGATGACAAATCCTTGAAAAACAACATAGCTTTTTTGAGCCTAAGCCCATGGCGAATTCAAGGCTAAATTACTTCGTGAACTGCATTTTATTGTAAACTCAACCATAATGACGCCTTTGACCTTTACACTGCCCGATTGTCGGGCGAGAAGAGGCGGCCTCTTTCCACAAGGAAAGATCAGGCACCATTTTAGTCCCGATTGAGCAATGAGGTTCTCCAGTGGCGCATCCGGTCTTCGATTTTCTTGCAAGCCGCAGTTCAACGCCGATTACTGCAATTTCCGAACCGGCGCCTAGCGGGGAAGAGCTGGCCGAACTTTTAAAAGTCGCAGCCCGTGTGCCCGATCATGGCCGCCTGACACCATGGCGCTTCATTCTTTATCGCGGAGATGTCCGTAAACGGGTAGGGGAGCTGCTGGTCAAGCGGGCTGAGGAACGCGAGGGGCCACTGCCGGACGGACGTCGGGAACAGGAACTGAACCGTTTCTCGCGTGCGCCGCTCGTCGTGGGCATTGTTTCCTCTCCCGTATCCCATGAGCGCATCCCGGAATGGGAGCAGTTTTTATCGGCAGGTGCGGTCGCCATGAACCTTTGTATCGCCGCCAATGCGCTTGGCTATGCCACCAACTGGATTACCAACTGGTATTCCGACGATGCAGATGCTCGTGCGCTTCTGGGCCTCGGCCCGCATGAGCACGTTGCGGGCTTTGTCCATATCGGTACGACCGAGATTAAAATGCCTGAACGCCCGCGCGCCGATATGGATGCCATTGTTTCTGACTATTCCGGTCCATGGAAAAATCAGGAAAATACTTGAACAGAGTTTCCTAACAACAGGAAATAGCGATGTTTTATGAGCCGTCAAAGGGGCATGACCTGCCTCACAATCCCTTCAAGGCAATCGTTGCGCCGCGTCCCATTGGCTGGATCGGCAGCAAGTCGTCCAAGGGGGATATCAATCTCGCGCCCTATTCTTTTTTCAATGCGATTTGCGACACGCCGCCCATGGTGATGTTTTCATCGACCGGCATCAAGGACAGTGTCGCCTTTATCGAGGAAACCGGCGAATTTACCGCCAATCTAGTCAGCGATCATTTGAAGGCACAGATGAATGCATCATCGGTCAACGCACCGCGCGGTGTGAACGAATTCGATTATGCCGGTCTGAGCGCAGCACCGTGCAAGCTGATTGCCGCTCCTCGCGTGAAAGAGGCTTATGCATCGCTGGAATGCGTGCTTGTCGAAATCAAACGCTTGCAGGACAGACAGGCCCAGCCAACCGATAATTACATGGTCATCGGCGAAGTCGTTGGGGTGCATATCGATGAGAGCATTCTCACCGATGGGCTGATCGATATTGCAAAGGTCAAACCTGTCAGCCGCCTTGGCTATATGGATTATGCGACGACGCAGAGCGTTTATCAGATGGCGCGTCCGCAGTGGACGGATAAATGAAGGGGCGCTACAGCTCCTGTTTCTTGGCCTTAACCCAGATAGCTTCCATCTCATCGAGGCTTGCCGATACAAGGCTGTTGCCTTCATGCGTCAGCGTCTTTTCGATGAAATGAAACCGCCGCCGGAATTTCTCGTTTGCAGCCATCAGGGCCGTTTCCGCGTCAATATCAAGATGACGGCCCAGATTGACCATGGCAAAGAGCAGATCGCCATATTCTTCCACAATCTCGGCTTTTTGGCCCGCGCTCATCGCTTCCTTCAGCTCCTCGGTTTCCTCATTGATCTTGTCGAGTATCGGGGCTGCTTCACCCCAGTCAAAGCCGACTTTCGCCGCCTTTTGCTGAAGTTTCAAAGCGCGCAACAGGGCAGGGAAGGCATTTGGAATATCGTCGAGAAAACCGCTCTTTTCAGCTGTATCCAGTCCCAGTTTCGCCCGCCTCTCGGCGCGCTCCGCCTTCTCTTCCGCCTTGATGCGGTTCCATGAGCCTTTGGCCATGCCGGCATTACGGGCCTCAACATCACCAAAGACATGCGGATGCCTGCGGATCATCTTTCTGGTGATGGCTTCGACCACATCGCCAAAGTCAAAACTGCCCTGTTCCTCAGCCATGCACGCATGAAAGACGACTTGCAACAGAAGATCACCCAGTTCCTCACGCAGATCGTCCATGTCGTTATTCTCGATTGCATCGAGAACCTCATAGACCTCTTCAAGCGTGTAGGGTGCTATGGAGCGGAACGTCTGCTCTACATCCCACGGACAGCCGGTTTGCGGATTGCGAAGCGCTGTCATGATTTCAAGCAGACGATCAATATTTCGCGAAGGTTTCATAAGCGCTCCATCAAACTTCATTAATCGATCAGACAAGTCCTGAAGGAATATCACCTCGAATGGCTTGAAGTCCGTTGCCGATTTTGCATAGTCAGTTCGGGATCGCATATCGGGGCGGTATGTTCAACAAGCGGATATATGAACAATGACAATTCTTGTGACTGGCGGCGCCGGCTATATTGGTTCCCATACCTGCGTCCAGCTTATCGAGGCAGGCCATGACGTGGTTGTGGTCGATAATTTCGACAATAGTAACCCGGAAGCCTTGCATCGAATCGAAAAAATCGCCGGACGTGCACCCATCCGCGAGGCGGGCGATGTTCGTGATCGTGAATTTATCGAGCAGGTTATCAAGCGGCATAAATGCACAGCCGTCATCCATTTCGCAGGCCTGAAGGCTGTCGGCGAATCAAGTGAAAAGCCGCTGCTTTATTATGATTGCAATGTCCTTGGCACAATGCGGCTCTTGCAGGCCATGGAAGCGACCGGCGTAAGAAAACTGGTTTTCAGTTCTACCGCGACCGTCTATGGCGATCCGCAGAAACTGCCGGTCACCGAAGACCAGTCGCTCAATCCAGAAAGTCCTTATGCACGCACCAAGCTAATGATCGAGGATATTTTGCGCGATCTCTATAAAAGTGACCCAAGCTGGGGCATTGCCATCCTGCGCTATTTCAATCCGGTCGGCGCCCATGAAAGTGGCCTGATCGGTGAGGATCCCAAAGGTATTCCCAACAACCTGATGCCCATCATTGCACAGGTGGCGACCGGGCGGCGGGAAAAGCTCAATGTCTGGGGCAATGATTACGCAACGCCTGACGGCACTGGCATTCGTGACTATATCCATGTGGTCGATCTGGTAGAGGGGCATCTGAAAGCGCTCAAAAAACTCGATGAGCCGAAATGCTTTGCCGTTAATCTGGGAACAGGGCAGGGCTATAGCGTGTTCGATGTCATCAAGGCGTTCGAGCATGTCTCAAACCGCAAGATCAATTATGAGATTGCGCCGCGCCGCGCCGGCGATGTTGCGGAATATTATGCCGATCCGACTTTTGCACGTGATTTTCTTGACTGGACGGCGCAAAAGGATTTGCGACAAATGTGTCAGGACATGTGGAACTGGCAATCGAAAAACCCGAACGGCTATGTCTGACGCCTCAAGCCTGATCTTTCATCAATAATGATGCTTTTGGCACGTGACGCGTTTTGCGTGCCAAAAGAGAACTGGAATAAGAATGCGGTTCCTGCCCGATAAATTCACCTCCATGCTGATTGCGACAATCCTGCTTGCATCGGTGCTGCCCGTGCAGGGTGATTTTGCCACATGGTTTGGTCTGGCGACCAAAGTCGCCGTCGGACTTTTGTTTTTCTTGCATGGCGCGCGCCTGTCGCGAGATGCGGTGATTGCAGGCCTTACGCACTGGCGCTTGCACCTAACCGTGCTCGCATCGACCTTTGTGCTGTTTCCGCTGCTTGGTCTTGCTGCGGGCTGGGTCATTCCGGGGCTTGCGCAATCGGCTTTCTATACGGGTATTCTTTATCTGTGCGTGCTGCCATCCACGGTGCAATCCTCCATTGCTTTTACCTCCATGGCAGGCGGCAATGTCTCGGCGGCCATCGTTTCGGCTTCAGCATCAAACATTTTCGGCATGTTTCTGACGCCCATTCTCGTAGGTCTGCTTTTTACAGTTAACAGCGGGGCAGGCGGCATATCGCTCGATGCCCTGGAAGCCATTTTGCTGCAATTGCTGGCGCCCTTCGTGCTGGGACAGATATTGCAGCCATGGATTGGCAATTTCATGCGTCGCCACAGCAAGCCATTGAGCTTTGTCGATCGTGGATCGATCCTGATGGTGGTCTATCTGGCATTCAGTGAAGCTGTGGTGGAAGGGCTGTGGCACACGGTTTCATGGCAGGATCTCGGCATGATGATCGGCATCGATATATTGTTGCTGGTCATTGTCCTGCTCGTGACATGGTATGGCAGCAAATGGCTCGGCTTCAACCGTGCTGACCGTATCACCATTCTTTTTTGCGGTTCCAAGAAAAGCCTTGCCAGCGGCGCGCCGATGGCAAGCGCTATTTTTGCCAGCGCCAGTGTCGGCAGCATTGTTTTGCCGCTCATGCTGTTTCACCAGATACAACTTATGGCTTGCGCTGTGATTGCGCGCAAGCTGGCTGACCATACGCAGACAGCGATTGAGACAGTCTGATTAAGGCACACAACATGACACAGACAGATAAAGACGAATTCGATCAGGAAGCGCTCTCGGAAGCCTATAACCGCGCTCTGTCACTGGAAAAATCCGGTGATTTCGATGCGGCAGCAAAGGCTTATGAAGAAGTTCTGATGTTGGATCCGGATGATCATGGTGGTGCTAGCGTACGCCTTGCCAGCATGGGACGTGGCGCGGTTCCGCCCAAGGCACCTGATGCCTATGTGACGACTTTGTTCGACCAGCATGCTGAACTCTTCGACACCATTCTTGTCGATCAACTCGGCTATGATGTACCGTTGCAATTGCGTGAAATGCTGCTGGAAATCGACCCAGAATTCCATCGTGAGCGTATGCTCGATCTTGGCTGCGGAACGGGTCTTTCGGCCGATGCACTGGACGATATGGGCGCTCACAAGACGGGCGTGGATATTTCTGAAAACATGATCGAAGTGGCCTATGAGAAGGGCGATTATGACGCGCTTTTCGTGGGCGAGGCGGTGCGTTTTCTGGAAACGACGCAGGAAGACGACTGGGACCTGATCGTTGCCACCGATGTTCTGCCCTATATGGGTGAGCTGGACCGTTTCTTTGCCGGTGTCGCTGCACACCTGCAATCGGGCGGCTATTTCGGTTTTTCCAGCGAAACGCTTGGTGATACGCAATTGGCCGGTCGCATATTCATGGTGGGCAATTACCAACGCTTTGCCCATGCGCAATCCTATGTCACGGCGCAACTCGAAGCGCATGGCATGGACTGCATTCGTTGCGACGACATTACGGTTCGCAGCGAGCAAGGTGCGCCAGTACCGGGGCATCTTTATGTCGCCAAGCGCAGATAGATTGTCGTATGTTACGTCTTGGCAAAGCGGTGTTTGGTAGATCAGCCAATCATGGCTTTGCCTGTCCACAAAGCGTTCGTGCCATATCGTATAGTTTCATAATCTATCTTATGCGATCATTACCCATGATTGAGACAGTATGAGAATAGACATCATCGCAAGCCCTTATCGCTTCAACGATTATGCCTGAAGAGAAAGGCCGGTATTTTACACCGGCCTTTAAACGTTTATGTATGTGTGAGTTTTATTACAGGCTTGTAATCGTCCAGCTCACAATATCGCTGACCGTGCGCTCGAAAGCAGCATCCAGAGCTTTTACATAATCCGCATTGCTTGCACCATTCACCGGTACTGCTGTTCGGAAAACGCGTGTGGCGCGTACTTCACCATTCTTGTCATTCATCAGCCGGACGGTCAGTTCGACCACAGCGCTTTTCGGCGAAGCATAAGCTTGAATGCCGAACATGCGCAGATCGGTCAAAATCTGATAGTTGATCGCAAGACCATCGCCCGGACGACCAATCCCACCAAAAGCCCCCGTATTCTCATAGGCCTGCACAAGCCGCGACTGGACGATATTGGTCAGCCTGTCGCCCCATTGCGCGCCTTTGAGATATTCGATAGCGCCCGGTGTCGAGCTGACCACGATGTTTTCGCTATCCAGCGCCTTGAGCGCCGTCGGCGTTGGCACCAGCAACTGAATATTCTTGCGAAGAGGCTTGGAAACAGCCGGATTGGGTGTCGAAAGATTGAATGTATCAAGCGGTGTTGTGCTCCCACAACCCGACAGCATCACTGCGATTAGTCCGACAGAGACTATGCCTGCCATATGTTGAGGATTGCGCGATTTTCTGCCAGCAGAAGCTGTATCAAAATTCAATGACGCGTCCTCCCGTTATATTGCGGAACATTGCCCTGCCCGCCGAAAATCAGGCGCTGCGGATTGCGTTCAAGATCGGTAATTGCCTGTTCGATACGCTGTATCGAGCGGCGGCTGTCGACGACCACAGACTGCACATCCTTTAACCCCTGCCCCGAAAAGCGCGTTAGATTGTCGGCAATCGGTGCCAGTCGTTTGTCGAGATTGGTCGAGGTCACGCGAATGGATTCAAGTGTTGCCTTGGCTTGCGCCACGACACCATCCTTGTCGTCGGATGAGAGCAGCTTGTCGGTCTTTTCCAGAATGCCTTCGACGCGTACCGATGCCGCATTGAGCCGCGCCATCATATCCTTGGCATCCGTCACGATCTGATTGATATTGCCGGTATTGGAACCCAGTTCTTCGATCACATCGGCATTTTTGGCCAGCGCATCGGTAAAGGTTTTCGTATTCTTGATCGTATCAGTCAAAGGACCACGGGCATCCTGCACAAATCCCTCAAGCTGGCCTATCACACTGTTGGCGCGCGCAAAAATATCCTGCGCGGTGGCCAGCAAGTTGTTGACGGCAGATGGATCCGCATCGATACGCGCAACAGTTCCTTCCTTGTCGGCTTCGGTCAAAAGGTTCGGCTCATCAAGGCGTCCGCCCTTGAGTTCTATATAGGCCTGCCCTGTCAGCCCCTGAAAGCCGAGGGTCGCAGCCGTGGAACGGGTGATCGGCGTACTGCCATTCACACGCGTCTGCACGATCACCATTTCGGGATTGGTTTCATCCAGATGCAGACGGCGCACATCGCCCACCTTGATACCGTTGAAAAGAACCTGGCTGCCGATGGTCAGGCCGGTCACAGAGCCGGGGATGCGCACATCGAGAGGAATGGAATCGCGTGCCTCGCCGAAACGCGCAATCCAGTACACGAAACCGAAAGCTAGCAAGCTGACGATCAGCGTGAAAACTCCTACCAGCACGTAATTGGCTCTTGTTTCCATGTTTTATCCAGTTTGCTCGCCGTTTTGAGGCCGTCGTCTTGTTGGTGCCGAAGGATCGATCTGGCGCGCACGCTTACCACGAAAATAGGATTGAACCCAAGGATCGTCTACTTCCAGCATGTCTTCAATCGTTCCACTGACCAGAACTTTCTTGTTACCAAGCACGGCTATGCGGTCACAAATTGCAAAAAGACTGTCAAGGTCATGAGTTACCATATAGACGGTCAGGCCCATCGTATCGCGCAGATTGGCGATCAACTCGTCAAATTCCGCAGCACCAATCGGATCAAGCCCGGATGTCGGCTCATCGAGAAAGACGATATCAGGATCGAGCGCCAATGCGCGCGCCAGCGCCGCACGCTTGATCATGCCGCCGGACAGTTCGGAGGGGAATTTTTCAGCCGTATCGGGCTTCAGTCCGACAAGATTGATTTTCAGCCTTGCCAGTTCGTCCATGAGTTTTGGCGAGAGATCAAGATATTCCCGCATCGGAACCTGAATATTTTCGAGCACATTGAGCGCCGAAAACAAGGCGCCATGCTGGAAAAGCACGCCCATCCGCATATCGATGGCCATTTTTTCCATCTCGCCCAGACCATCTATATTGCGGCCCAGTATCTCGATTTCGCCGGACTGTTTCTTGTTCAGCCCGAGAATGGTGCGCATCAATACTGATTTGCCCGAACCCGAAGGCCCGATGAAGCCCAGAACCTCGCCCTTGTAGATATCGAGCGACAGCTTGTCGAGCACAGGCGAACGGCCAAACGATACCGTCACATCGCGCACCGATATGACGGGTGCGGATGTCGGGGATTTATCGTAGTATTGCGGTTGCGCGCCAGGCGCATTGCCGTTTTCCATATATGCTCTTTAGCTGAATGAAGCCTTCGACTGAACCGCCAAGGCTCTCTACCACCAGTTTTTTGTACGACTGTGTTGCAAAAATCCCGAAATAACAAAGATTACGGGCATTTTTCTAGAAATTGATCGCTGCGTAGAACATTGCAAACATACCATCGACCACGATGACCACGAAAATCGCCTTGACCACGGAGGCCGTCACCCTGCGCCCGAGCGACTCGGCACTGCCACCGACTTTCATTCCCTCCACAGACGCCAGAACCCCGATGATCATCGCCATGAACGGAGCCTTGATAAGCCCCGCGAAATAAGAATTGAGCGCCACGGCATCATGCAGGCGGCTGATGAAAGCCTCAGGCGAAATATTGGAATAGAACCACGCCACGCCCCCTGCCCCGACCAGTGCCGCCAGATTGGAAATAATGGTTAGAAGCGGCAGGATAACGACAAGGGCAACAAGGCGCGGAAACACCAGCACCCCGATCGGATTAAGCCCGATCACAGTCAGCGCATCGGTTTCCTCTCGCATCTTCATGGAGCCGATTTCGGCGGTGATCGCGCTGCCGGAGCGACCGGCGATCATGATGGCGGTCAAAAGCACGCCCAGTTCACGCAAGACAAGAATGCCGACCAGATCGACCACAAAGATTTCAGCGCCGAAATAGCGCAACTGAAAGGCGCCCTGCTGTGCGATGATAGCCCCGACAATTGTCGACATCAGCACGATGATGGGGATGGCACCCACGCCCATACGGTCCATTTGCGTGACGACAGCGGCAATCGGAATGCCACCACCGCGTCCATATTTGAGCTGCGCACCGCGAATGGTTGCGCCCAGAATATGCATCGACATCTTGAAATCATCGAAGATCGAAACAACACCACGACCAATCGCTGCAAAAAAGGCGATCAGGAAAAAGGGCTTTGGGGTCACATCTACATCAAGCACGCGTTCGACCGCCTCGCCCACCTCGTCCATCAGCGGCAGCCAGGATTGCCGGATGCCTTTCAATGAGACATCGACATTTTTCCCGGCGCTGCGCTGGCGAAAACGTTCGATCAACCATGCGCCAGCTGTATCCAGATTGGATATTTCCGACGCCTCAATGATAATCGGTTGTTTTCCCGCGTCTTTTTCCAGTTTGCGCATTTTGTCATCGACAAGTTGCACGCTTTGCGAGATCCAGCGGCCACTCAATTTCACAAGGCGCACGCCATCGCGTTCGCCCACATCGATTCTGGGCACGTCATTGGCTTTACTTTTTGCTTTGTCGGCAGCGTCGGTCAACATAGCTTACCTCTTATATGAGTCGTTTCCCGACCGAAACATTGAGTTCCAAAAGGTCATTCCGATGCAGTATAGCTTGAACATTGTCGTAGAACGCTATCCCATTGCTGGTAAATTCACAATTTCACGAGGTTCCAAGACGCAAGCCGCTGTAGTGGTGTGTGCAATCAGCAACGGCGCGTATATCGGGCGTGGGGAATGCGTACCCTATGCACGCTATGGCGAGAGCATTGAAAGTGTGGTTGCGGCGATTGAGGCGGTGCGTGCAAAAATCGAGAATGGCGCGAGCCGGCAGGATATTCAATCCCTGATGCCAGCGGGTGCTGCACGAAACGCGGTTGATTGCGCTTATTGGGATTGGCAAGCGAAATCGCAGGGGAAGAGCGTTGCCGATATTCTCAAGATCAACCCACGCCCCCTTGAAACGGCCATCACGGTGTCGTTGGGAACCCCACAGGAAATGACTGTGGCGACCGCCAAAGTTTCGCATTATCCGCTCATTAAGGTCAAAATGGGGGGCGATAACGATATAGAACGCATTGATGCGGTCAGGTCTGCGGCCCCGCACAGCCGCATCATCATCGATGCCAATGAAGGTTGGACCGCTGGAAATATTGTCGAAAACATGCGCGCTTCAGAAAAAGCCGGTGTGGTATTGATTGAGCAGCCCCTGCCCGCTGGCCACGACGATATCCTTCGCCAGATCGAGCGGCCCGTCATGATCTGTGCCGATGAAAGCGTCCATACATCACAAGGACTGGAAGCGCTCGCTGATCGCTATGATGCGGTCAATATCAAGCTCGACAAGGCGGGAGGCTTGACCGAAGGGCTTATCATGCGTGACAAGGCGTCCTCCATTGGATTGAAAATCATGGTCGGCTGCATG
>JAATGD010000304.1 GCA_015654965.1 Hyphomicrobiales bacterium | reverse complement strand
GGCGCCGGTGGCGATGCTGACTGCGCTACCGTGGAAGTCGGCCTGATAGGCGGGCGCGCCGGGCTCGGAGTAAACGAAGCGGCCGGTGAACGGCATGGTCTGGTCGGGGACGAGCGCCGCCGCCCAGTACTTGTCGGTGATGCCGAGCCACCCCTGCGTTACGTCGGGATAGGTCTTCTCGCCGTCGGTCTTGATCGCGTTGTACTTCTCTTCGCGGAGGCCCTCTTCGCCGAAGACGCCGATCATCAGGAAGTGCGGAACGCCGAATGGCAGCAGGCCGAACAGGTTGAAGATCGAGGTCGGATCGGGGGCTGCCAGATCCTGAATCCAGCCGAAGAATGGCGCATGGCGCATTTCGATGGTGACATAAAGCACCTTGTAAAGCGCAAAGAACACCGGAATCTGGACGAGAACGGGCCAGCAGCCAGCAAGCGGATTGATCTTTTCCTGCTTGTAAAGCTGCATCATTTCCTGCTGCTGCTTCATCTTGTCATCCGCATATTTCTCGCGGATTTCCATCATTTTCGGCTGCACCAGCTTCATGCGCGCCATCGACTTGTACGACTTGTTGGCGAGCGGGAAGAACAGGCCCTTGAGAATGACGGTGACGACCAGAATGGCAACGCCGAAATTACCGGCGAACTTGTAGATCCAGTCGATGAGATAGAACATCGGCTTGGTGATGAAGTAGAACCAGCCCCAGTCTATCAGCAGGTCGAACTGCTTGATGCCAAGATTCTTCTGGTAATCCTGAATCTGGGTGACGACCTTGGCACCGGCAAAAACATGGTTCTTGTGCGTTTGCGATTGACCGGGTTCAATCGTCATGGGGCTACCAAGAAAATCGGCCTGATAGCGCGGTCGATCATTGGTGAAATGCGAGAAACGCGCGGTGAATTTTTCGTCCTGCGGCGGTACGAGTGTTGCAGCCCAGTATTTGTCGGTGATACCGACCCATCCGCCCGTCACATCCTTAAACGAAATATCCTTGTCGTCTTCGATCTTGGAATATTTGATTTCCTGCAAACCGTCTTCACCCATGACGCCGATCAGGCCTTCATGCAGCACGTAGGTTGCGCTTGCGTGTTCGGGCTGGTTGAAGCGGGTCACGCGGCCATAGGAGGCAAGGGAAATCGGGGTTCCGGCATTGTTGGTGACGGTGTCCTCGACCGAGAACATATAGGCGTCGTCAACCGAAATGACACGCTTGAAGGTGATGTTCTTCTCGTTGGTGTAGGTCAGTGTCACCGGCGTTGAGGAGGTGAGCGTGTTGTTGCCTTCCACGTTCCAGACCGTGGCCGGACCGGGAACAGGGCCTGATGTCTCGTTGCCGGTAAAGCCGAGTTCGACAAAATAGCCTTGCTTCAATGCTGATGGCGCGAGCAGTTCGATATTGGGCGACTTGTTGTCGACCGTTTCATGATAATTCTTGAGGAAGATATCATCGAGCCGCGCGCCGGTCAGGTTGATGGAGCCACGCAGCGAAGGCGTGTCGATTTCCACGCGGCTCGTCTGGGTAATGGCGGCTTCGCGGGTCATGGTGCCGCCTGCAACCCCGTCGCTCTGTCCGGGAATATTGCCCGATTGCGTTGCCGATTGCGGGGTGTCGCCATTCTGGCCACCTTGCACCGCCTGTTGGGCTTGGTTTTGTTCAGCTTGATTCTGCTGAGCTTGGCGCTGCTGCTCCTCGATGCGCGCCTGTTCCTGCTGGGCCTGTGTTTTCGGACCCAGATAGAAGACTTGCCACAGCGTCAATATGAGGATGGACAGGGCAATGGTGATGAAGAAGTTACGGTTTTTTTCCATTGACGGGTCCTGATTCCGGTCTTTTTGTTCCACGTTTCCTCCCGGACTTCCGATCCTCTTTTGCCACAATACGGCGGGAGAGTTCTTCGGTCAGTCGCGAGAAGGGCGCTGTGAGAGCTGTTTCGCGCGCTACAATCACATAGTCTGTTGAAGGCGCCATGTCATGGCCTGCGTGACAACGAACCGCTTCCCTGAGCCTGCGGCGGATGCGGTTTCTTATCACGGCATTGCCGTTTTTCTTGGTAACGGTAAAACCTGCGCGCGGTTTTTCGCCAATCTTGGCAATCGCCGATTCTTCCTGAGTCCTTTCACGGACTTCGAGAAGAAACAGTGGGCCACGCCGCTTTTCACCGTTCCTGACAGTCAAAAACTCCGCTCTCTTGCGAAGGCGGAGTATTTGTTTATGCGATTTCATTCTTTTCGACACCGCGCTGTTGCGCGGGAAAAGATCAAGCGGAAAGCCGCTTGCGACCGCGTGAACGGCGAGCGGCGAGAACCTTGCGGCCGCCGGTGGTTGCCATGCGTGCACGGAAACCGTGGCGACGCTTGCGGACGATCTTGGATGGCTGGTATGTGCGCTTCATTTATTTAATACCGCGGTGTGCGGCCCTTCTTGGTTCTGTTTTTCTTTTGAGCATGACTATGACCGAAAACCGGTTCCCACTTTTCGGGATCATGCTCTATTGAACAGGAGCTGGTTCATCCTCACGCAGCGAACAGCACAAAACTATCCGTAAACCTGTGCGGGCGAACGTGACGCGGCTTATAGGGTGATGGGGAAAAAGAGTCAATGCCAGCCATGCTTCGATAAACCATTGCCAAAAAGCGCTGATGCTTTCATAAGAAGGCGCATCTTTCCAAGCGGCACGTATCAAGCTGCATAATCCAGAGGAGTTCCCCATGAGCATTCGTCGTATCGGCGTCGGTCCGCGTATGAGCGAAGCCGTTGTTCACGGCAACACGGTTTATCTGTCCGGGCAGGTCGGCAATCCCGGCGATAGCGTTACCGGGCAAACCAAGACCGTGCTGGCTGAAGTGGATCGCCTGCTCAAGGAAGCGGGTACGGACAAGTCGAAAATCCTTCAGGCCATTATCTGGCTGGCTGATATGAAGGATTTTGCCGAGATGAATGCCGTGTGGGACGCATGGGTCGATCCGGCCAATACACCAGCTCGCGCTACAGGCGAGTCTGCTCTTGCAGCATCTGATTACAAGGTCGAAATCATCGTGACTGCCGCGATCTGATTGTTGCGCACCAATTGAAAAAGCCCCGCTCACATGCGGGGCTTTTTGTGCTTTATTGCCGGATACGCTGCGAATAACCTTCGCGTCCGCCTGCCTGTCCCCTGGCGTCGATTGATGCGCGCTTTTCCACCTCTTCCAATGTCCCGTTCTGTTCTATCCACTGATGGTCATAGAGATAGCCCGGCAGATAGCCGGATAAAAGAATGCGGTAATCGAATGGCAGGCCGGGATCGAGAACACGCGCCATATTGAAGATCATGGTTGTGCAATTGGTGGTCAGCGTGTTGTAAAATTCATGCTTTGCGGCCAGCTCATTGCCCATTTCGACATAGGAAAGAAACAGTTCCCGTGCAGCTTCAGGGGGGACTTGGATGCGATAGCGATAAACGTCTTCCTTGCGGATGTTGGTGCGCAGATAGATGATGTCATGCTCTTCGGCGGCGATCATCGCCAGATCGAATTCGCGGAAAAATCCACCAACAGATGAGAAGACTTCATGATGTTCCCGCCGGATTTCGCCAGAAAAGACGACATGGCGGCCATCTTCAAAGCCGAATGATACGAGCGTATGGGCGATTGCCGGGCTTGACCAGTAGGAAAGATAGGCATCGACCGATGTAATCTTGTCGAGATCATAGGTTTCTTCTTTCCAGATTTCCGTGGCTTCTTCGGTTGTGTGCCATTCAAAATCGCGGACATTGGAGAGGGTCACGATCTTGCCGTCGATCTTGCCGGTCACTGTGCGGGCCACATCGGGCGCCCATATACGATCAAGAGAGGGGCGGATGGTCGCCCACCAGCCGAGAATGACCAGCACAAGCACGCCGTAAAATATCCGTTTGCGCCAGCAATAAAAGCGACGCTCGCCAATAATGACCCAGAAAGCCAGAATCACCCAGAGGGCAATGATCGATTTGCGCACGGCAGTACCGAATGGCAACTGGTACCACATGGCGAAGCTGGCCCAGGTCGTGAAGATGATCACGAATAATATGAAGAGAAACTTGGCCAGGATTCGGACGGGTGTCGATTGAAAAATAGCAGATAGTGACATTCCGTATTCACCCATTGCCGCTTGCCAAAATTGATTTCTATGCGAAAGCGTGGGGATACTGGCATGATTTGCCTGCCTATGTCATCGGCAAACCGATAAAACAATAACATAATCCTGATATATTAGAGATTATAAAAAGAGAGTTGCTTAGATAATCTCTAATTCTTTTCAATTATCGACTGATGTTGCGGGCGTATTCTTGGTGTTTTGATGGTGAGCGAAAGACTTCGCATCACCCGCCATAAAAGAAGGGCGGCAATGATCGCGGCATAGATGAGCGGTTCGACGGGCCAGCTTTTGACCGACAGGATGAAGTGGATCGCTCCGCCCGCCGCCGCCACATAGATCAGCCTGTGCAATATGATCCAGCGCCGCCCGAGTTTGCGGATTGACCAGCTGTTGGAGGTAAGCGCCAAGGGCAGCAGCAGGAGCAGGCTGACCATGCCGATGGTGATGAAGGGGCGGCGGGTGATGTCGGTCAGAATGGTTGCGAAATCGAGCGCCTGATCGAGTATCATGTAAGTCGCAAAATGCAGAAATGCATAATAAAAGGTGAGAAGCCCCAGTGCACGCCGATAACGCAGCAGGCTGATGCCAATGAGATCGCGAACAGGCGTTACCAAGAGTGTCAAGATCAGGAAGCGCAGTGACCAAAGGCCGAGCGCGTGTTCAAATGTCTTGACCGGATCGGCACCGAGATTGCCGGTGGCACCAAGATAAAAGGTCCATAAAGCGGGTGTTAAGCCTACTGCATAAAACAGCCACACTTTCCATGCGCCAGAGTTTTTGCGGGCGGATCGTCTGGGCGTCGTTGCCAGCGCCATCCTAGTAATTCGCCCTCAGATCCATGCCGGCATAAAGCGAGGCGACTTCTTCGGCATAACCGTTGAAGGGCAGGGTCGGGCGACGGTCGGAGCCGAAAAAGCCGCCTTCGCCAATCCGCCTTTCATTTGCCTGGCTCCAGCGCGGGTGGCTGACGTCAGGGTTCACATTGGCATAAAAGCCATATTCATTGGCTGCTTGCAGGTTCCACGAGGTCGGCGGCTGTTTTTCGACAAAGCTGATGCGGGTAATGGCCTTGATACCTTTGAAGCCATATTTCCATGGCACCACAAGACGGACCGGCGCGCCATTGGCATTGGGCAGCGTTTCGCCATAAAGCCCGACTGCGAGAATGGCGAGCGGGTGGCGGGCTTCATCAAGCCGCAGGCCCTCGACCTAGGGCCAATCCAGCACTTGGAACAGGCCGTTCTGACCGGGCATTTCGTCGGGGCGTTTGAGGCCGGTAAAGGCGATATATTTGGCCGAACCCAGTGGCTCGACCTGAGCCAACAGGCTTGCGAGCGGAAAACCGATCCATGGAATGACCATCGACCATGCTTCGACGCAGCGCATGCGATAAATGCGCTCTTCAAGCGGCATTTTGGCAATCAACTCGTGCATGTCGAATGTTTTGGGTTGTTTGACCAGCCCATCGATGGTGAGCTTCCACGGCAGCGGCTTGTAGCCGGACGAATTGGCTGCGGGGTCGCTTTTGTCGGTCCCGAATTCATAGAAATTATTATAAGTGGTGACCGACTCTTTTGGCGTCAGCTTTTCATTGGTTTTATAGGTCGAGGCTTGGGCTTTCAAAGGGGCTGCCATGGCGGAAGAAGCAATGAAGCTTGCGGCGAGCGCGCCTGCACCCGCCATGAATGCGCGGCGATGCAGATAGGCCGCTTTGGGCGTGACTTCATCATAGGTCAGATAGGCAGATGACAGGCGATCGGGTCTGAAATTGCGCATATCATTCAATCCATTGTTCAATATCGATCAATATGCGCGCCGATCGCGTCAAAAGCATGGATTTTTTATCGGGCAATTATGGTTCACGCTTTGTTGAAGCGCAACACAATGTGTAACGGATTTGTAACAGGCTGAAACTTTCCGTGTGCTTTGCCATATTCTCGCTAAAACTCTGTTGTTAACGAAACTATATTCATGAAGTCAGCAGTTGGTTCACATGACTGTTTCAAAGCTTCGTTAACGTCTTGTTGCCTATATTTTGGCTATATCGGGATCATGGTAATGAAAATGCTGATCGCCGCTTTGACGGCTGCATTCACAATATCGGTCGGTCCGGCTTTTGCCGAAGGGCAACCTGTTGCGCCCATGGGGCAGAGCAGGGCTCAGGATAGGGTCCAAGACAGGGCTTTGAGCGGTATTGCCGCATCGATGAAGGAAGAAGGCGCTCCGCGATTGGGCGAAGGTATGACGATGCGTGAGAAGAAAATGGACAACGCGGCCAAGGAAGTAACGCCGGAGCAGAATTTTTCGCGCAGCCGCCAGTTCATTCACCGCTTCTACAAGCCGGACAATGCATCCAGCGAGCTGGTTATCCTGATGCATGGTTCGGGAGGCAATGAAACGAGCCTCGTACCGCTTGCATCCAAAATCTGGCCGCGCGCAACGTTGCTCGGTATTCGCGGTCGCGTCATGCAGGATGGCGGCACGCGCTGGTACAAGCGCATCACGCCGGTCAAGTTCGACCAGAAGGACGTGAAACTTGAAGCCAATGCCTTTGTCACCTTCCTGACGCGCCTTGCCGAGCAGAAGGACCTCGACCTGACGCATGCGACTTTTGTCGGCTATTCCAATGGTGCCAATCTTCTGGCGGCAACCATGATGCTGCATCCTGATATGGTCAAACGCGCCATTCTGATGCGTTCCATGCCGGTGCTGGACAATGCGCCGACAGCCAATCTCAGCAAGACGCGCGTGCTGACGCTGACCGGCGAGAATGACAAGCTCTATTCGCCTTTTGCGCCCGCGCTTTCCGGGCTACTGCGTTCCAGCGGTGCCCGGGTCGATGCGCGCAAGGTTGCCGCTGATCATATGCTCGGTGCCAATGACGCGAGCGCCATCAGCCAATGGCTGGCGTCATTGGGACCCGATGGTGGTCCAGCCGTTACGATGAAGTAGAATAAAAAAGGCTCTGGAACCCTCCAGAGCCTTTTCTCCATGACCATTATCGTAAGCTTTAGCTTGTAATATCCACGACACCGCAATCACCCGCCTCAGAGCCGAAAGCAAGGCGCTGGCCCTGATCGTCCCAGCCCATGCTGGCAATGGCCCCCTTGCCGGGGCGGCGCAGCAACACTTCCTTGCTGTCGGCGAAACGAACCAGCAGGATCATGCCGTCATTATAACCAATGGCAACGATGTCCTCGCTTGGATGACAGGCAACGGCTGTGACCATGCTGTCGCCACGCAACCCCAGTTCCAGCGGGGCCTTGCCCATCGGGCCGTCCTTGCCGGCAAAAGGCCAGACAATAGCGGCAGGCGCGCCGGAGGTGGCAAGCCATTTTGCCTTCGCACTCCATGACCAGTCCTTCACCTTGGCCGGATAGCCGGTCATGCGCATGTGGCGCGCATCTTCCAGACGCCAGCCATGCAGGGCGTTTTCCTGCATCGAGGTGATGAGAAAACGGCCATCCGGCGAGAAAATAACGCCGATATGCGCGCCTTTCCATTCAAGATCGACCGGCTTTGCAGCCGTTCCCGTCCAGATAAGCGAAGTGCCATTATATCGCGCAATCGCAAGCCTTTGCCCCTTTGGCGCAAAGGCAACGCCTTCGACACTGCGTTCCTGCGTAAATTCCTGCACTTTGCCGTCGGATGTGCGCACCCATGCCGAGCGCCCGGAGGCAAAACCCACAGTGCCACCGGGACCACTTGCGACCGCCGTAATCCATTTGCGCGGGATATGGGCGAGTTCGCTCACCGTGCCATCCGCATCGATACGGCAGACGCGACCATCCTCGCCACCTGTGACGAGCGATTTGCCGTCAAAGCTCAGAGTGACACTCAAAAGCCCGTCATGGGCCGTTGCGGTCCGGGTTCCATTATCCAGCCGGTGAATTGCGCCATCGGCCATGGCGAAAAATGGAATGCCTCCGATAAAGCGGGCATAGAGACAGTGACCGTCAAGGTCCAGCGGGGCAACAGTAGGCATCGGTTTCCGGTATTGTGTTAATTGGCTTGGCAGTTTTCAAATGCGGCTTTGAGTGCTGCCGCATCGAGTTCGCGTCCGATGAAGACCAGACGGCTTTCCCGCTTTTCATCTTCTTTCCATGGGCGCTGGTGATCGCCTTCGATGATCATATGCACGCCCTGCACGACATAGCGGTCAGGATCGTCCTTGAAGGCGATGATGCCCTTCAGGCGCAGAATGTTGGGCCCCTGCGTCTGGGTGATGTTCTGGATCCATGGGAAGAATTTCGCCGGATCGACATCGCCCGCCCGCAAGGAAACGGATTTGACCGTCACATCATGGATTGGCGATGCGTGATCGTGGTGGTGATGGTCATGGTCGCAATCGGGACCGCAAACATGATCATGATCGTGGTCATGATGATGGTGGTGATCATGCCCGTGATGGTCATGATGGTGAAGGTCGTGATCATGATCGCAGTCAGGGCCGCAAACATGATCGGGATGATCGTGGTCGAGGAAATGGGGATCGTTGTCGAGTACGCGCTTGAGATCGAATGCGCCTCGGTCCAGCACCCGGTCGAGCGGGATGGATGCGCGCTCGGTGCGGTGGATGATGGCATGCGGGTTGATGGCGCGCACGGTTGCCTCAATCTGCGCCAGTTCTTCCGGTGTCACGAGATCGGTCTTGTTGATCAGTACTACATCGGCGAAGGCGATCTGGTCTTCGGCCTCGCGGCTGTCTTTGAGGCGCAGCGGCAGGTGTTTTGCGTCCACAAGGGCGACCACGGCATCAAGGCCAGTCTTGGCGCGCACATCGTCATCCATGAAGAATGTCTGGGCGACGGGCACCGGATCGGCAAGGCCGGTGGTTTCCACAACTATGGCATCGAAACGGCCCGGACGGCGCATCAGCCCTTCCACCACGCGGATGAGATCGCCACGCACGGTGCAGCAGATGCAGCCATTGTTCATTTCGTAGATTTCTTCGTCCGATTCGACGATCAGGTCGTTATCAATGCCGATCTCGCCGAACTCGTTGACGATCACCGCATAACGTTTGCCGTGATTTTCGGTCAGGATGCGGTTGAGAAGGGTGGTTTTGCCCGAGCCGAGATAGCCGGTCAGGACAGTAACGGGAATACGGCCAGCTTCGGTGGTCGGTTCGGCTTGGGTTTGGGCTTCAGCCTGGCTCATGATCGTGCCTCGTAACGTTGCGGCCCCGGATCGCACGGTGAGGAAAATTGCGGATCGGGACTTCGGATCGGACAATTCATATAAGGGAAGGGCGGGCAGAATGCTATATGCGATGAGAAATGCAATGCTATAATATTACATTCCTCCATCACATTGACGACAACGCCTTGCTTGCGGTCCGCTTATCCTTGAACCCCACCTATCCCTTGAACCATTGCGGCTCGAAGCGGTCGATATCGTGCAGGAGGTCGATAAAGCCGGAAACGGCGTTTGCAATCAGCTTTTCCCCGGCCTCTGCCGTGGCCTTGGCCGCATTGCCCGCCACACCCTGTGCATTGAGATCACGCATTTTCCAGCCAAAGGCGTGCGGGCCATAGGCGCGCAGATATTTGAATTTTTGCGCCAGTTCGGCTTGCGCATTATGAAAATTGCCTGCCTTGGACATGTCCACCAGATCGGGCCGCAGCGCCAGCATGACGGAGGTTTCAATAAAACCGCCATGGATATCGAGGGCTTTTTCCTCCGGTATGATCAGGCCTTCCGGCAGGCCGAAGCGCGTCCAGCTGGTCGCCACCGCCAGCATGTCGAGGCGCGTGCGCAATTCGGTCGCGACAATGGTCATGAGGGGCGAGTTGCCGCCATGCGCATTGAGTATGACCAGTTTGCGGATGCCACCCGCATGCAGGTTTTCGCCAATCCCGATCCATTGGTTGACGGCTTCCGCAAAGGCGAGGCTTTGCGTGCCTTCCCAATCGAGATGCTCGATGGAATAACCCACGGGCTGCGCGGGCAGGAAATTGACATTGAGATCGTCATGCCCGCTCAAGAGCGCCTCGCGCACCTGTTCGCAAATGCCTTCGGCAATGATCGTGTCCGTCTCGAATGGCAGGTGGGGGCCATGCTGTTCATGGGCGCCAAGCGGCAGGACGACAATCATATTGCTGTTGCGATAATGCTGGTCTGTCATGCTTTCCTCATTATTCGGCTCTTGCAAAGCCTGACGAGGCTTGATGACAAGTGCCTGCTATATAACTGAAATAATTCCATCGTATTATTTCATAAGTCGGACAATATTTTACGGTAAAAATATTTTCGATCATGTCCATCCAACGACGCATGTCCGTCGCAATGAAGGCCCATTGTAACGAAGGTAAGGCAACATGAACAAGGACAACAAGGCAGTCGTCTTATACCGGCTGCAATCGGTCGCACGTCTCACCCGTACGGTTCTGGCCGCACGGCTTTTACAGCAGGGACTTTATGCGGGGCAGGATGCGGTCATGCTGCAACTCGCGGCCGATGACGGCCTTACGCCGGGAGTACTTGCGCAGCGGCTGGGCGTGCGCCCGCCCACCATCACCAAGACGATTGCGCGTCTTCAGGGGCAGGGCTTTGTGAGCAAGCGCGCATCCGAAACCGATCAGCGCCAGTCGCATGTCTATCTGACGCCTTCGGGGCTTGAGACGATCAAGGCGATTGAAAAATCCATCCGCAAGACGGAAAAGGATATGCTGAAAGGTCTGGACAAGAAGGAGCGCAAGGCATTTCTCAAAATGCTGGGGCGGATGGAAGGCAATCTTGCCTTGCGAGGCGTGGCGCGTTTTACCGAGGAAGCGTCTGGCGAGAATGCCGAGGACGACGAGGCGGAATAGTTTCCTCTGTTTACATGGCAAAAATACTTCCAATTCAATAATTGCAATGGCATAACCGTTTCAACGATGGGGATGCCGTGGCTTGGCCGACTGTGGAGCCGGACTGTACGGTGCGCCCTCATGTGGAGTGTTCGGGGAGGCGTTTTGGCTCAGAAAATCAAGCTCTCGACCATCGCGGATGCGCTTGGTGTTTCAACGGCAACCGTTTCGCTTGCCCTGCGCGACAGCCCGCTGGTCGCAGACCAGACCCGTGACAAGATCAAAGACCATGCCCGCGCCATCGGTTATATCTATAACCGTCGCGCCGCCAGCCTGCGGACCTCGAGTTCCGGCATTATCGGGGTCGTGGTGCATGACATCATGAACCCTTTCTTTGCGGAAATTTTGCGCTCCATCGAAACGGAACTGGACCGCTCGCGGCAGACGTTCCTGTTGTCCAATCATTATGACCAGCTGGAAAAGCAGCGCACCTTCATGGATACGCTTTTGCAACTGGGGGCGGACGGGGTGATCATGTCGCCAGCCATCGGCACGCCGCCGGAAGATATAAAGCTTGCCGAAGATAATGGTATGCCGGTCGTCTTCATTGCCCGCAGTGTGGAGGGTGTGCATGCGCCGGTTTTCCGTGGTGACGATGCCTATGGCATCGGGCTTGCCACCAATCATCTGATTTCGCTCGGTCATACGCGCATTGCGATGATCGGTGGCACCGATCAGACATCGACGGGGCGCGAACGCTATCGCGGCTATGTGCAGGCGATGGAAAAGGCCGGGCTTGAGGTGCGCTCCGACTGGCGTATTGCAGGGCCACGCACCAAGCAGGGCGGTTTCGAGGTTGCGCCGCAATTCCTCGCGCTCAAGGACAAGCCGACCGCAGCGGTATGCTGGAACGATCTGACGGCCATCGGCCTGATGAACGGTATTGCGCGCGCGGGTCTGGTGCCGGGTGAGGATATTTCGGTGACCGGATACGACGATCTGGAAGAGGCGGCGATTGCAACGCCTGCGCTTACCACCGTCTGGAACGGCCAGCGCGAGGTGGGACGGCGTGCGGCGCGTGCTTTGCTTGATCAGTTGAACGGCATCGAGGTTGCTTCCACACAGGAACTCATCAGGCCGGAATTGCACATCCGCCAATCGACGAGCAAGCCGAAACAATCCTGAATTTGAATTTCCTTTCTGCCTTTAACCATGGCCGGAAATGAATTGTAATGCTGCCCGGAGGATATTTGCATGACCAGACGTGACGCGACCATTCTTGTGCTTGGTAATTTCAACGATTATGCCGTTGAGCGCCTGTCGGGCGCGTTTTCGGTCCAGCGTATTGCGCAAGGGAACGTGTTGCTTCTGGATCAAGCCTGGGTCCAGAATGTGCGCGGTATCGCCAGTATGTCGAAGGTTGATGCCGCGCTGATCGATGCCTTGCCCAATCTCGAAATCATCGGCAATTTTGGCGTCGGTTATGATGCCGTCGATGCATCCCATGCCGCTATCCGCAACGTGATGGTCACCAACACGCCGGATGTGCTGAGCGACGAGGTTGCCGATACGACAATCGGTCTTCTGATCGACACCGTGCGCGAATTGTCGAATGCGCAAAAATTTCTCCGCGCTGGCGAGTGGGAAAAGCAGGGCCGCTATCCGTTGTCACGCTTGTCACTACGTGGGCGCAAGGTCGTTATTTTCGGACTTGGTCGGATTGGCAAGGCGGTTGCAAAGCGTGTGGAAGGGTTTGGACTGCCCATCGCCTATCACAATCGCCGCAAGGCGGAGGGCATTGCTTACGATTATTATCCGAGCCTTCTGGAATTGGCCAAGGCTGTGGATACGCTCATTCTGGTGGCACCGGGCGGGGTGGAAACGGCTCATGCCGTTAACCGCTCCGTGCTGGAAGCGCTGGGGAGCGATGGTGTGCTGATCAATGTCGGGCGCGGATCATTAATTGACGAGGATGCACTGATTGCAGCACTGAACAATGGCACAATCGCCGCCGCCGGACTTGACGTGTTTGCCCATGAACCATCCGTGCCGCAAGGATTGCTCGACGCACCCAACACGGTGCTGCTGCCGCATATCGCCTCCGCCTCGCAAAAGACCCGGCAGGCTATGGCCGATCTGGTGATCGACAATCTGATTTCATGGTTCGATACCGGCAAGGCGCTGACGCCTGTGCCAGAGACGGTGCATGTCCGGAAAGAATAGAGGTCAGGCTTTGCGCTTTGATTTATGATCGCGCACGGCAGAGCCGAATGCCTCAAAAATCTTGCGTGACGGCGTGTCGGAATTGGCCCAATATTCCGGGTGCCACTGAACGCCAACGACAAAACCCTTGGCGTTCTTCACAGAAACAGCTTCTATGGTGCCGTCTTCCGCCACGGCTTCCGCCTTAAGGCTTGGCGCGAGGCGGTCGATGGCCTGCCGGTGCACGGAATTTACCCGCACGCTGTCTTCATTGAGAATTTGCCCAAGGCAAGAATCCGGTTTCACGCGAACGGGATGCTGGATAGCGAAGCGCTCGTCCTGACTTTCGGTTTCGGGCGCACGGTGGTCGAGGCGGCCCTGCAAGTCCTGAATTTCTGTGGCAAGTGTGCCGCCAAGCGCCACATTGAGTTCCTGTATGCCACGGCAGATGGCCAGAAGCGGGACGCCACGTTCGATGGCTGCGCGGATCAGTGGCAGCGAGGTCGCGTCCCGCGCATTGTCATAAGGCTCGAAAGCGGCATCCGGTTCGACACCATAAAGGGCCGGATTGACGTTCGATTTCGCGCCGGTGATCAGCACACCGTCCACCGCGTCGAGAATGGCGTCGATATCGATCTTGTCGCCAAAACTCGGCACCAGAAGAGGTGTCACGCAGGCAACATCGATTGCGGCCGCAAGATACTGGTCGGGTGCCGCATGCCAGATATAATTTTCAAACGGCTTGACGTCGGTCGGTACGGCAATCAGCGGGCGGGAAGATTTCATATGACTTTATCCATCGATTGGATCCTGACTTGATGGATATGTATTGCCTGCGCATCAAGCGCGCAAATGAAAACCTTGCCGGTTTTGCCCATGCCTGTTGGTCATGACGGCTTTTTTGCACGATCAAGGTTCAAATAGAAAAGCGAAGCAGTTACAGAAGGAGTTGTAATTTATTGGTTGTTGAGGGGATGCATGGCTGACGATCAGGTTTTTTCCGTACGCGACAAGGTTATTGCGGTGACCGGCGGTTCTTCGGGATTGGGCCATCGTATGGTGCATGTGCTGGCTGGTCATGGTGCGCGAGTGGTGTCCATTTCGCGTACGCAGGCGGGTGAAGGTCTTTGCCCATCGGGCGGCGAAGTGCTTGAAATCATGGCCGATGTCACGCATCCCGATGAAATCATACGCGCATTCGATGCAGCGGAAAAGCGCTTCGGTCCGGTTTCGGTCCTCTTTAACAATGCCGGTGTCGCGCATATGGCGCGGGCGCTCGATACGACCCGCGATATGCTTGAGCATATTTTCGAAGTCAATGTGGCGGGCAGTTTCTTCGTGGCGCAGGAGGTGGCACGCCGCATGATCGCGCATGGTGGGGGTGGCGCCATCATCAACACCACCAGCATTCTGGGCGAGCGTCCGCAAAAGGGGGCGGCTGCCTATGCCATGTCGAAAGCCTGCGTCAGCCAGATGACGCGTGCGCTGGCGCTTGAATGGGCTTCCTATGATATCCGCGTCAATGCCATTGCGCCGGGCTGGTTTCCCACCAGGATCAACGAGGAGCAGTTGAATGGACCGGCGGCAGGCTATTTCAAGGGCCGCAATCCGCTGCGCCGTCTGGGTGATCCGCAGGATCTCGATGGCGTGGTGCTGATGCTGGCATCCGACGCCAGCCGCTACATGACCGGCACAATCGTGAATGTGGATGGCGGGCACAGCCTATAGAAAGTTTCAAGCGTTACAGGTTTGAACATTTAAAGCTGGCACAAGCGTTCAATTCGTCTTACGAATATTGCAGTCCGTTTGTACGGAGAGAGGGATTCTGCGGCAAAATTTCCGGTTACACGGTCTTTTGTCTTAGAGATGTTGAAGATTGCGGATAGTTTCGCTTAACATGACATCTGTTGGTGGGACAATCTGGATGGGTGGAAAGAAAATGGCTGAACATCATACCGCAGCTCCGGCTGAACTTGGCGCATCGATGGATTATGCCGAGCATGAGAAAACCTATGCCGGCTTCACGGGCCTTGTTAAATGGGGCACCGTTGCGCTTGTCGCACTTATGATTGCCATGGCGTTCGGCTTTTTTGCTGGCGGTTTCTTCTCGGCGGCCATTCTTTTCGTCCTTGTCTGCGTCGCCGCCTGGTTCATTCTCTAGCCCGCTTGCACGACCAGATATTTGTGTCTGGTTGTGGCCGATGTGGCTGAAACACTGAACCGGAATTAACCTGCGAGATTTGATCGAATGCCTTGGCATGGCTTTGCAT
>JAATGD010000356.1 GCA_015654965.1 Hyphomicrobiales bacterium | reverse complement strand
CTCGGCGCGGGTGATGAACTTGATCGGCATCGTGATTGCCATCGGTCCCGCCATATCGCCCACACTTGGCGGCTTCACGATGGAATATTTCGGCTGGCACGCGATTTTTCTCGTCATGGTGCTGCTGGGCATCCTCGTTGTGTTGATGGCGCTGTTCATCATCCGGGAAACCGTGTCACGCGATCTGAGCCGCATTCGGCCACGCGAACTGGTCCGTTCCTATGGTCGCCTGCTCAGAAGCCGCGCTTTCATCTGTTGTTGCCTTGGTGTTGGCGGCACCACAGGCGCGCTTTATACGGCAGCGACCATTCTGCCCTTCATCCTGATGGCGCGGGTCGGCATGTCGGCCACGCAATTCGGTATCGGCCTGCTGATGCAAACGAGCCTTTATCTCGTGGGCGGGCTTTTGTTCCGCCGTCTGCTCGGTATTTTCAGCCCGCGCAAACTCGCCGCCATCGGCTATAGCGCCATCGTCATTGCAAGTATTGCCATTGCGCTCCTCTTGCGGCTGTTCGAGCCGTCCTATCTTCTCATCATGGTCCCCATGGCGATTTTTGCCTTCGGCATAGCTCTGGTGATGCCGGTCATGACTTCAGCAGGCATGGCACCTTTTCCCAAAATGGCGGGTGCGGCATCAGCGCTGATGGGATTTTTCCAGATGGGCGGCGGACTTGTCGGGGGCGCAATCGCCGCCGCGATGAACGATCCGGTGATCGCTTTTGCAACGCTTATTCCCGCCATGGGCTTTGTCGCGACGGCTTCTTTTCTGCTCTGGAGGCGTTTGCCGGAACCGATCGTGACATCTGCATGAAAAAATATGTGTGCCAAATCATGGGACTTGACTTTGATCGCGCCCCGGCGCACATCACCCCCGTTGTCCGATTGGTGTGGCAGCGATTTTCAACCGGAGTTTACTCTCTTATGTCAAGCGACAGTCACAGTCGATTGTTTCAGCCGTCAAGGCAATTCGTGATCTGATCGCTTACGGGCGGCTTGCACGATCTGTCTTGCACGGCGGATCGACAGAAAGGCAAGCCCATGACCGACCACAACTTCTTCCCCGAAGTCGCCAATGCCGATGTTGCCGATCTCCCGGCTGCAATCATTGCTGCGCGTATTGCAGATATCCGGACTGGCGATGCGGTTGAAATCATCAACCAGCTGGACACCGACAATGCGATTGCCGTTATCGCACAGCTTTCGCATGACGATGCTGTTCGCCTGCTCGATCAACCGGAACTTGAGGACGCGTCCAGCATTATCGCAACGCTGCCCGCCAATATAGCGAGCCAGTTGCTGGATGGCATGTCAGCGGACCGCGCGACCGATGTTTTTCAGGAGCTTGAGGATTCAGATCGGGCACGCCTGTTTCCCATTCTTTTGCCAGAGACGAAGACGGCGCTGAAAAAGCTCATGGGTTATCCGCCCAATACGGCAGGCAGCTTGATGACGACTGAATTGATCAGTGTGCCATCAAACTGGAATGTCGGGCAGACGCTTGAGCATATCCGCAAGGTGGAGCGCACGCGTGAGACGGTCTATGCGATCTATGTGGTCGATCCCACCACAAAAACTCTGCTTGGTGTGGTCAGCCTGCGCCGGTTGATCATCCGCGATCCGTCCGATCCCATTCTGTCGATTGCGCGCGAAGACGAGCCGATTACCATATCGCCAATGGCCAATCGCGAGGATGTTGCACGGCTGTTCCGCAAGCATGATCTTCTCGCGGTTCCGGTGGTGGATGAAAGCAGGCACATCATCGGTATTGTGACGGTTGATGACGTGCTTGACGCGATGACCGAGGAAGCGAGCGAGGCCGCCTACAAATTCGCCGGTATGGAAGCGCTGGACAAACCCTATATGCGCATCGGCTTCGGTGGTATGTTGAAAAAACGCGGCGGTTGGCTCGCCATTCTGTTTTTAAGCGAAATGCTCACTGCAAGCGCCATGCAGTTTTTTGAAGGCGAACTGGAAAAGGCGGTGGTTCTGAGCTTGTTCATTCCGCTCATCATGTCATCGGGTGGTAATTCTGGCTCGCAGGCCACATCACTCATTATCCGTGCGCTGGCGCTTCAGGAAGTCCGGCTGCGCGACTGGTGGCGCGTGGCGCTGCGGGAACTGCCGACGGGACTGGCGCTTGGCAGCTTCCTCGGACTGATCGGTGTGGTTCGTATCGCTACGTGGCAGGTGGCCGGCATTTATGATTATGGCGAGCACTGGATGCTGATTGCCGCAACTGTCGGCATGGCGCTCGTCTGTATCGTCACCTTTGGTTCACTGACAGGTTCGATGTTGCCCTTTGCACTCAAGCGGCTGGGGTTCGATCCGGCCAGTGCCTCGGCACCATTCGTTGCAACATTGGTCGATGTAACGGGCCTGGTGATCTATTTCAGTGTCGCGGTGGTTATTCTGTCCGGCCCACTATAAT
>JAATGD010000230.1 GCA_015654965.1 Hyphomicrobiales bacterium | reverse complement strand
TTACAGAAAGTCGCAGGAAGAACTGCCGACGCATATACAGACGCCCGGATGGATACTCGCCGCCAAGGCGTTCGGTTTCACCATTCTGTGGACTGTTTCCTACTATATCATCCTTTATTATATGCCGACATTCACCGCGAAATATGCAGGCCTGACACGCAGTGAATCGCTGTGGTCCAACACGGTTGGGCTAGTGATCCTGGTTATCGCCATTCCCGTCATGGGGCTTCTTTCCGACAAGATCGGCCGCAAGCCGCTGCTGATCGGATGCTGCGTGGCATTCGCAGTTCTGACCTATCCGCTGTTCTCCTATATGCTGTCGGGCGTATCCTTGCCGATCGTGATACTGATCCAGCTGATCTTCGGTTTCATGATCGCCATGTTCTCCGGCCCCGGACCTGCAGCCATCTCGGAAATCTTTCCGACCCATTCGCGCTCGACGTGGATGTCGACGGGATACAGCCTCTCGACCACCGTATTTGGCGGCTTCGCACCGTTTATCGCGACATGGTTGATCAACACGACAGGATCGCCGATTTCACCGACCTACTACCTGATCCTTGCCGCCATTATTTCCGCGATCGTCATTGTGACGCTTAAGGAAACGGCGCATGACGAGTTGCGTTGATCAGTACGGTGCCGACTGGAGCAGTCATCTGCGGTTTCCGTAAACGATAGAGCGTGTAGCCTGGAAATAAACGATATTTCCGGGATGCATATTAAGCCATAGCCTTATCGAAAAGCGCTCTGGCGATCATCGGATAGTCAAAACATATCCGCGGGAAAGATTGGATTATGTTAGATTTTACAAACAAAACCGTTGCAATCAGCGGCGCGGCCATCGGCTTTGGCCGAGCCATCGCATCGCGCTTCGCCTCCCTCGGTGCCACCGTGTTCGGTTGCGACATAGAGCATCCCGAAACCTTGCCGCAGGACAATATCATCATGACGCAGGTCGATCTTCTCGACCGCAAGGCGGCGGCGGACTGGATCGCATCCATCGAAGCGAAAACCGGCCGCGGCATCGACGTTCTGGTTTGCAATGCCGGCGGTGTCGCCGGTCAGGCGCCGCAAGCCATCGAAAAGGTGAGTGACGACAACTGGAACAAAATTGTCGATATCAATCTTGGATCGGCATTCACGCTTTGCCGGGCAGTCGCACCGCAGATGAAGCGCCAGAAAAGCGGGGCAATCGTCACCGTCACCTCAGGCGCGGCGTTGCAGGCATCGCTGACCGGCGTGCAGGCCTATTGCGCCGCCAAACATGCCGTTCTCGGTCTGACCCGGCAACTCGCGCATGAACTTGGCCCCTACGGCATACGTGTCAACAGCGTTGCCCCCGGCTTTGTACGCACCAATGCCGCAACAGAACGGCAATGGGCTTCCTATGGCCCTGATCGACAGAACGCTCTTGTCGAAAGCATTGCAATGAAGCGAATCGGCACCGCCGACGAAATTGCCAAAAGCGTCCTTTTCTTCGCTTCCGACCTGTCCAGTTTCGTAAACGGGCAGGTTCTCGCTGTCGATGGCGGCAAGTAACATCTTCATGTGAAAGGTTCAATAAGATGACTGAAACGAAAACTGAACCGTGGCAGTGGGAAGAAGCGCACTGGCGCAAACTGGTCGACAGACACGCGCCGGGCGGCGTCTGGCGCCCGCGAAATGGAAGGACGGCGCGCGTTGCGCCATTGCCCTGTCATTCGATTCCGACCATGAAACGAACGAATTGCGCGAGGGCGGCAAATCCATCGGCCGCATGTCATGGGGACAATATGGCAACCGCGTCGGCATTCCCCGCGTTCTCGATCTGCTGAAGCGCCATGATATCAAGGCAAGCTTCTACGTTCCCGCCGTCACGGCCCTGCTTTATCCCGATGAACAGCGCCGCGTCATTGCCGAAGGCCATGAAATCGGTATTCACGGCTGGATTCATGAACTGAATTCGATCCTGCCTTATGAAATTGAACGCGATCTGATGTTCCGCTCGGCCGATGCGCTGGAGAGAATCACCGGCGTCCGCCCCGTCGGGTTGAGAACTCCGTCATGGGATTTTAGCCCCAATACCTTGCGCATCGAAACGGAACTCGAACTGCTGTACGATTCATCCCTCATGGCGGATGAAGACTGCTACGAGCTGGTCATGGACGGAACGCCGACAGGCATCGTCGAGGTTCCGGTAGAGTGGATCCGCGACGACGCGGTCTATTTCATGATGCATCGCTTCCAGTCGCTGCGCCCATACACCCCGCCGAAAGACGTCCTCGATATTTTCCTGCGGGAATTCGACGCCGCCTATGAAGCCGGAGGATTGTTCCAGCTTACCATGCACCCGCATATCATCACCGCGCGTTCGCGTATCTGGATTCTTGAAGAGGTGATCCGGCACGCCAAGGCCAGGGGCGATGTCTGGTTCGCGACACATGCGGAAGTCGCCGCATACGCCAAGGAACATGCGTGAATGAAAATGCATACCGCACGCAGACGATGCGTGCGGTATGCACCGGAGAACGTCATCAGGGATCGCACTCATGCATTATGAAACCCAGAACTGGATACTGCGGAAACCTACGACGGAAAGCAAAAACGGCATGGTTGTCTCGCAAAGCCGCGACGCAGCCATTGCCGGCGCCGAGATACTGGAGGCGGGCGGCAACGCCGCCGACGCCGCCGTGGCGGCCTGCTTCACTCTGGCCGCGACGGAACCGTGGAACAGCGGTCTGGGTGGCGTAGGCTTTGCGCTGGTGCTGCGTGCGGGCGAAAGCCGGGCAAAGATCGTCGATTTCGGCCCGGTCGCTCCGCGCAAGGTCGCCCCGTCGGATTTTCCTCTGACAGGCCGGGTAAAGCAGGACCTGTTCACTTGGCCCGAAGTGGAGGGGGACCGGAATATCCATGGCTCGCTTTCCTTCTGCATCCCGTCCGCCGTGGCGGGTTATGCCAAATTGCACGACGTGTTCGGAAGCGGCATAGCGTTCGAGGAACTGTTACAGCCTGCCATCAGGCTGGCGCGGCGCGGCCTGCCTCAGGACTGGTACACCACGCTCAAAATATCCTCTTCGGCCTCCATCCTGCGCCTTTATGAGGAAAGTTCACGGATCTATCTGCCCGATGGCCTGCCCCCGCCACCGCCCTATCAGGGAGAAGTCAAGTTCTTTGAACTCGGCAATCTGGCAAATACACTGGAGCAACTGGCGACAGCGGGACCAGATGATTTTTACAAGGGCGAAATCGCCGATCGGCTGGTCCGGGATATCGCCGATATTGGCGGCATCATCGACCGCAAGGATATGGAAAATTGCAGCGCGGAAATACGTGACGCACCGACAATCCGCTGGCGAAATTCCCATCTCGTTCATACAGCGGGCGGCCTGACGGCGGCGCCAACCCTCGAGCAGGTCGTAAGGGATATGGAACCCTGTCAGATCAATGGCGAGAAACCGGGGCCGGAGTGGTTCACAACATTGGCCAATGTTCTGAAAAACGCCTATTCGAGCCGGCTTGAAAAACTGGGCGCGGCGCAAACAGCGACAGAACCCGGCGATACTTGCACCACACATCTGACCGTGGTCGACCGTGACGGCAATCTCGTTGCGGTGACAACCACCCTGTTATCTTCGATGGGTAGCCGCGTCGTCCTCCCGTCCACCGGCGTGCTGATGAACAACGGCGTCATGTGGTTCGACCCGCGTCCAGGCAACGCCAATGCAATTTGTCCGGGTGCACGCCCGCTTTGCAACATGTGTCCGGTTATCGTCACACCCGCCGATGGAGGCTGGCCGCGGTTGGCCGCCGGAGCTTCTGGAGGGCGGCGCATCCTGTCAAGCGTCTACCAGACGCTGGCATGGGTTCTGGATTTCGGCATGAATGTCTCCGATGCCG
>JAATGD010000227.1 GCA_015654965.1 Hyphomicrobiales bacterium | reverse complement strand
TTTACATATAAAAATCAGGTAAGGGCATTTTCAAGTCAGGCGCAGATTATTTGGTCGGTGGTGTGATCGTGTCCACAATGCCCGCATTTGCGGTTCGGGATGATGCTGTAATGTGCAAAAGCGCTTTTTGCTTTGGAATGTCGCGAGGCCACAGTTGGGGCAATAAAAGCAATAGGATGCAATCAGACCCTGAGCGAGAAAGAAGCAGGCGGTTATTAGGCAAGCGAATGTGAGCGGCAAAAAGAAACGTCCTTTCAACCGTTTGGGTGACGGAAAAATTTCCCGATTGAATTGAGATTTATGAAAACGCCTCTTCAGCGATTGCATGAACATGCTGAAAAGCGACTTCAGCTTGCGCGATAGCTTTCCTTTCCTGCTCGTCCGTCAAATCAATATCGTCCAGAGCCGCCGTAAAGATTCGCCAATGCAAGCCACGCCCCTCAGGGGCACCAGCAAGATGCCGGGCGCCAAAGTTCTCATCGAATCCGAGTTGAGCGGCATATTTCAGCAGGAATGCGGCACCGAGGTTCGAGCCCTCAACCACATAGAGCCAACCCAAGGCACTGGCCAGTTCAACGTCGTTTCCTTTCTTGAACAGTGGCGAGGCAGGGGGGGACGGGAGTGAAAGACCGATATCCACGAAATCCTGGGCAATCAATTCGATCCGTGTCCGTCTGCCAAGGTCAGGGAGCAGCAACTCAAGATTCCGATTAAAGAACAAGGCATCAAGATCGCGGTGAAAAAGGAATTGCATTGTGAGAAAACGGCCATAGTGCTCACGATCAGCAAAAGGCCGCGCCTGCATGATGAACTGATCCAGACTTTCATGTGCGCTATGCGTTGCGGCTTTCAAACGTTTCGTCCGGCTTTCTTCTTTTATGAGTGTGCTTTCGGACAGATTGTCGGTGCTCATTTCGTTCTCATATTTCTCTATTTTGGTCATGTTTGTCATTCCTCCCGGAACGAACGATTGAGCTGGTCGCTGAGCGGCTTGACCAGATAGGATAAAGCCGTGCGTTCACCGGTCTGTATCAGCGCTTCAGATGGCATACCTGGTACCAGCGTCAGATTGTCGAGCCGCGCCAGCTCTTCTGGAGATACGGTAACCCGAACGACGTACCACGACATGCCTGTGCGCTCATCACGCGTGAGATCGGCCGCGATGCGGCTGACATGCCCGTTGAGTTCCGGTGTGGTGCGCTGGTTGAAGGCCGACATGCGCAGCACCGCCTTCTGGCCAAGCATGACCTGATCGATATCCTGCGGGTAGATCTGCACCTCAAGCGCAAGCTTGTCGCTTTCCGGCACAATCGACATGATGGTGTCAGCCAGAGAAATGACGCCACCAACCGTATGAACAGCGAGCTGATGCACGATACCGCTTTGTGGCGCGAGAATATCGATGCGTTTCAACGCGTCTTCGGCTGCCACTTTGCGTTCGACATATTCGCCGATCTGCGCCTGTATCTCACGCAATTCACGGCCCACTTCCGTTTTCAGGTCCTGATCGATGGCGAGAATCTGTAGTTTCGTTTCGGCGATGCGGCCTGCGGCCTGTGCCTGATAGGCGATTTTCTCGCCGCGCTCGCCACTGAAGGTGGTTGCCTGCGTTTCGAGAGAATTCAGCCGTTGCGTGTTGACCATGCCTTGCTTGAACAGGGGCCTGAGAGCGCTGATTTCCTTTTCCAGAATCACAAGGCCGCGTTCATAGGCTAGTTCCTGCGCCTTCAGACCCTCTATCTCATGATCATACTGGGCAATACGTTCCAGAAGCTGTGCCTTCTTTCCTGCGCGCGCATCGCGGCGGAATTCAAACAAGCGACGCTCGCTATGCAAAGCCTCATCGACATCGGGATTACCCTGACGGGCCAGCAGCCATGCAGGAAACTCGATTTCCGCCTTGTCGTCGCGTTCGGCTGCAAGGCGTGCAAGGCGTGCGGTCATTTCATCGAGGCGCTTGGTAATGATGGCAAGGTTTGCCCGCGTCTGGGTCGCATCAAGCCGCATGAGCACGTCTCCGGCCAAAACCCTGTCGCCATCCTTGACCAGAATTTCGCCGACAACACCGCCGGTCGGATGCTGCACTTTCTTGATGTAGGAATCAACGACGAATGTGCCGCTGGTAACGACGGCACCAGCCAGCGTGGCACTTGCAGCCCATACGCCGACACCACCGATCATGACAATGCCAATGGCCAAGCCACTGAAAAGATGTCTGCGGATGGAGCGGGAAACGAGGGCGACGTTATGGGCGGACATCGGAGGCCTCCTTTTCTTTATCTGTTGCCGGTTCCATGCTCATGCCGCCAACCGGACTGGTCACGACACGCAGCGGACTTATGCTGTGCGCTGTGGCATGAAAACCCTGTTGGCCAGAGACTGACGTGCTGTTGGTGGAAAGATTATGGCCCTGCTGTTGCCTGAGCACTTTGGGCAGAACCTCATCACGGGGACCAAATGTTTTCATACGGCCCGAATCCATCACCAGAACATGATCGACCACGCCGATGGCGCTGGGTCGATGGGCAACGATGACGACAATGCCTTTGCGTTCACGCACAGCCGCCATGGCATTGACCAGTGCCATTTCACCATCGCCGTCAAGATTTGCATTCGGCTCGTCCAGGACCACGAGAAAGGGGTTGCCATAGAGTGCGCGAGCAAGGCCGATGCGCTGGCGCTGGCCGGCAGAAAGCGCCGAGCCGGCTTCGCCGATCCGTGTCTCGTAACCGTTTTCAAAAAGCAGGATCAGCTCGTGCGCTCCGGCAGCTTTTGCCGCCGCGACGATTTTTTCCGCATCCGCATGCGGCTCGAAGCGGGCAATGTTTTCCGCAATAGTTCCGTCGAACAGTTCGACCCCCTGCGGGAGATAGCCGATATGGGCACCGAGCGCCTGACGATCCCATTGATCGAAGCTTGCACCATCGATGCGCATTTTTCCGACTCCGGCTTCCCATGCGCCGACGATGACGCGGGCAAGCGTGGACTTGCCACTACCGGAGGGGCCGATGATGGCAAGAGCACTACCGGCCCCAATGGCGAAACTGACCCCCACGACAGTCGGCTTCTTTGCGCCGGGAGGGGCGATGACGAGGCCTTCGGCGCGAATCTCACGCTCGGGTTTGGGCAAGGCCATGACCTTTCCGGCATCCGGTATCTGTCCAAGCAGGTCCTTCAGGCGTGCCCAGCTCTGGCGGGCCATCAGGAACGGTTTCCAGTTGGCAATGGCGACATCGACGGGTGCCATGGCGCGGCCCATCATGATGGAAGCGGCAATCATGACACCGGAACTGGTTTCCTGCGCGATGACGAGATATGCGCCGACGGCAAGGATGGCGGATTGCAACATGATGCGCAACGCTTTGGAAAGGCCGCCTAAACCCCCGGCAATATCGCCAGCCTTGCGATTGGCTGCGAGATAGGCGGTATTCGCATTCTGCCAGCGTGCCGCAATGCGATCTCCAAGACCCAGAACACGCACGATCTCCGCATTGCGTCGACCGGCCTCCATCAGCGCGTTGCGCGCCATGTTGTGTTCGATCGTTTCCCGGATTGGTGCCCGGGACAGCATATTGGTGAGAAACGTCAAGGTGACGAGAATGGCCGCTCCGATGAGTGCTGTCATGCCAAGCCAGAAATGAAAGGCGAAACAGATGCCGAGATAGAACGGCATCCAGGGAAGGTCGAACAGGGCGGTCGGTCCTTGCCCGGACAAGAATCCACGGACATTGTCGAGGTCGCGCAAGGGTTGAAGCCCATCGCCCGGAAGACGTCTGTGGAGCGGAAGACGAACTACGGCCTCGTGAACGCGCCCGGAAAGCTGGTGGTCGAAACGCTCTCCGATCCGCAGCAGCACGCGGGAGCGCAGGATGTCGAGCAGCGCCTGAAAAGCGTAAAGACCAGCGGCGAGGATGGCGAGAAGCACCAGCGTGGAGATGCTGCGACTTGCCAGCACACGGTCATAGATTTGCAGCATGAACAACGGCGCTGTGAGCGCGAGAAGGTTCACGACACCGCTGATCAGGGCGATGGCTGCAACCACGGATGTCTGGCCGAAAAATTTCGCCGAAACCGGATTGGCCTTGGAATGGTCAAAGGACATGGTGCTGAGCGTCTCCCCTGAGCGGTAACCTGCCACGCAATTCATCGGTTGACCGCCTCGGCTTGATGCCGAGGCGGTCCCTGCAACCGATAAAGGATTACAGGTTTCGGGTGTTAGGCAGCCAACAGGGCACTTGAGGCAAAGACGAAGTCCGACGCATCGAGAACGGAGGAATTGATGCCAGCGAGCTGGATCTCGTTGGATCCATAGGCAACATAGGCATCACCGCTAAGGTTGAAGATGTCGAGATCATCAAAATTAGTTACGCCCCAAGCCGACACGTCCAGAATGTCTGTGCCGTCCTGATAACCAGAAGTACCATTTGGCCCATCATTGGCGATAATATCCTCACCACCACTGAACACGAACTTATCGGCACCACCAAAACCAACAAGAATATCGTTGCCGGTTGTGTCCTGGATTTCTGTGCCGGTTTGGGCCAGATAGTTGTAGAGGAAACTCAGCGTGTTTCCGCGAGTAAGGCCATAAATCGCATAATCGAATGCATCGAGAGCCGCACCGTCATAATTGAACGATTGATCAAGCCCCAGAGTGAGGGAATCCGTTGCAAGCGAGATGCCTGCTGTATCGTCCGCAGCGAAACCAGAACCAAAAGTAAGTGTGCTCACGTCACCGGTCAGGTTGCCATTGCTATACAGGAAGGAGCTGTTGCTTTCGAGAAGGACGCCATCACCGCCGCCAAGATCGCCATTGCCCCACTGCGTGAATGGCGTGGTTGGGTTTGCTGCAACATCAGTCGGATCGGATAGGAGGCCAACTGACGAGTTCCAGAATGCTCCGTAAGTATAATCATAATTCGCATTGCTCCAGTTCGTGAGAAATGCCTTGAGGTCTGATACACCGGATAGAACAGTAGCCATGATCATTATCTCCTTGGTTGCTGTTGATTGCCCGCATCACATGATCCGGGCGGATACTCCCCCGGTCGGCTGCTACCCGGCCGGGGGAACTGTGAGCAGCGCCAGATGTGGGCGTTGCGAATTATGCTCACCACCTCGTCTGGAGGCTGGCGAAGAACGTGCGTCCGGGAGCCGGATAGCGGCTACCAGCGGGAACATGATTGACATCGGTGACGTTATCGACACTCACGCGCAAGGTGACATTGTCGTTGAATTTATAGCTGCCGTAGAGGTCGAGCTTGGTGTATTCGTTCGTAAGATACCTTCCGTCAACGCTGATCGATTCAACCTGCGTAAGCGTCGGAGTCGTATGCGTCACTCTCGCACCTACCGCCAAACGCTCTTCAAAAAGACGAACTCCAGCATCGATCGTGCCTTTGAACTTCGGCGGTATGCCGCCCGCTGCATACATCTGTACGCTCTCTGACCCTGTGTCCTGACCATACCAGATCTGGGGAACATTCTGGGCCCAGTCGCTGTTCAGCCATGTTGCAGAACCTCCGACCCAGAACCGCCCCGTATCGTAATTACCCTCGATTTCGACACCGCGCATCCGCGTGTCGTCTGTCGTATTCACATAACCCGTGTAGCGTCGCGATGTTGCGCTGGTATAGAAATAGCCAAGAACGATGTAATCTTCGATCTTGCGGTCAAAGGCGGACAACTTGAGGCGCAAGCTGTCACGTTCGGTAAAAACTTGATCGACGCTGATATTGGCACCGATCTCCCAGGTCTGGGCCGTTTCCGGTTCGAGTAGCTCATTCGGCGCAAATCCATAACCAGGATTGGTACCGCTTGGCAGGTCGCCCGTGAAAAAGGCTTCGGCTGTCGTTGGTGGTCGGTAGCTCTGTGAATAGCTCACATATGGGCGGAACCAGTCAACAGGCTTGAACTCAATGGAAACGGAGGGCAACCAAGCGCCACCGGAGCGATCAATATCAAGGGTGGTGGCTGGATAAGTGTCAACACGCGCTGTGCTTGTGACGCCAGTTCCAGTCATGCAACCGTTTGAAAGACTGGTCCAAAGACGGCTCAAATATCTATTATAACGAGATGCCCATGATGGGTTTTCAGGAAGAAAAACTTCATTAAAATAGGTTTCCGCTGTGTAATGATTTGAGACAGGGTCGCATGGGATTGTTATCGTCTCAAGCCGCGATTCATAATCATAATAGGTTGGATTGCCCTTCAGCCTGTACCAATCATATCGTAATCCTGCGGACAAGGTGGCCCACTCGGTCACCTCCCAATCCCCGGTGACGAAGGCACTCGCCATGTCGCGGCGGCCAGCCGGGCTGAAGGACGTGAAATTGCTTTCCAGTTCCGGCCATGCGTCGATTGCCGCGCTGCTCGCACTCGATTTGGCGATGTCGCGGAATGCTTCCACACCATAGTTGAGCGTCACCGCGCCAAGCTTTGTGTCAAACCGGCTCGTATTATCGACATTGAAACCGAAACTGACATAATCGGCATCAATCTGCGTGTCGGGATAACCGCTGAGCGGCCAATTACCACGTGCTTCGCGCAGCGTGTTTTCGCGGGTGCTGTTCATCCAGAATTTTGTGCGCAGATCGATCAGATCATTGTCTTCAGGGTTCCAGTCGAGGCTTGCGGTCACCGTGTCGATTACAGCCCGTTCGTCACTGCCTACCGTGTTCCCAACACCTTGTGCCCACGAAAATCTCTTCTCCTGATGCGTCCATGCCAGAGCTGTTTTAACAGCACCGAAATCACCTTCAAGCTTGAGCAAAGACGACCAGTTATCCCGCCCCATCCGTGTGGTTTCGTTCCCTTCATCCCCGCTCCACTCGACGGTTCCATGCTTGCCGATTTGATAGTCGCCGAGGTCCTGTCGGCTCAATCCGCCGACGATGGAAAATGGCGTATTGACAATGCGGGTAGCCCCAAGGACTGAGCCGGTAAAATGCTGGTTGTTGGTGCCGAAAGTGGTGTTGGTCTCCACTCCCCAGTTGCGCCCCGACTGGATGAGATCGTCGGCGGAAACAGTGCGAAAGTTTACAGCACCTGCAAGCGAGCCAGCCAGTCCCGCTTTCGATCCGGTCGATCGATCGACTTCAACCGAACGGATGAAGGCCGGGTCGACAAAGGCCTTGCCCGCGCTGCCAATATATTCATCGCCGCCGGAACTGAACGTGCGGTTAGCGTTCTGACGCGCACCATCGATAGACACCACCACACGGCCCATATCCTGTATGCCGCGAATATTGGGCGAGATTGCCGGCGAGTTGGGGGATGAGCTGTTGACATAAGCGCCCGCCACATTGTCGAGAAGATCGCGCGGATCGCGGGCACCGGAAGCCGACTGGATGGCATCGCGTGAGATTACGCTGACAGCGGCGGGCGTTTCATAAACCCAGTCGGGCGTGCCCTGATAGCCTGATCCTGTGCTTGCATTGCGGTCCTGCGCGCCGACGAGCACAATCGTGTCAAGAACCGTCGAACCGTCAGCGGCAATTGTAACGCCGCCGACCGATTGCGCTTGGCCACCTGCGCTGCTTGTACCACCAATGACCGCTGAACTGTTGCTGATGAACCTGTAAGGAACGCCAGTGCCGCTGAGCATACGTCCGAGCGCTTCCTGCGGTGTAAACTGGCCGGCAACAGCGTTCGTCCGAACCGTCGTCGATACAGCCCCGGAAGCTTGCGATACCTGTATGCCGGACTGGCGATTGAACTCGGAAATACCGCTACGCAGTGGCTGCGCCGCTATATTGAATGTGCGAACCCCGTTCCGGGTTCCGGACTGTTCTGAGGGGACCGTCTGTGCGGCAACATAAGGTGTAACACCAACAATCGCCAAAACGCTTGTGCTCAATAAAAGAACGGCCGCCCGGCCTTTCCCCTGCTTGTATTTTTTTCTTTTAAATGCCCTGCATGCCATATTACGCGGTAACTCCCTATCGGCTGGCACCAAGTTTTGGGTGCCCTCAATAGTGTAAACACGCGTCCAAAGCGGATTTTTCACGCTTTCTGAAAAAAGTTGATATTTTGAGAAAAGTTTTATCAGAAGCGCGTCACGATCCGGGCAAAGCCGGAAATTTTTCGTACATTACCACCATACGGAGCGACCAATGCGACAAGCGCCATGTCCGGATCTGCAAGGTTGAACACACCGGAAACCTTGCGTTCCGCCAAGGCGCTATCCGGTACTGCGATCCAGGATGAATGATAACGCCGTATCTGCTCAATGACTGAGCCAATGGTCGCGTCCACAACGACCAGTCTTTCATTGCGCCAGGCGCCAATGTCGGTCAAGGGCATCGTCTCTTTAGCCAATGTGCCGTCGTGCCGATTGACAGTCACCATATCCCCCGGGACAAGCCTCTCATCAATCTTTTTACCACCAACAGA
>JAATGD010000259.1 GCA_015654965.1 Hyphomicrobiales bacterium | reverse complement strand
CGGTCGTGTCGCCCAGACCCACCGTATTGGCGGTGGCAAACAGGCGGAAAGCCGGATGGGGATGAATGACGCGGCTCTGATCGAGCAGGGTCAGACGACCCGAGGTTTCCAGAACGCGCTGGATGACGAACATCACATCGGGACGACCTGCATCATATTCGTCGAAAACCAGAGCGACATTGTGCTGATAGGCCCAAGGCAGGATGCCGTCCTTGAATTCGGTGATCTGCATGCCATCCTTGACGACGATGGCGTCCTTGCCGACGAGATCGATACGGCTGACATGGCTATCGAGATTGACGCGGACACAGGGCCAGTTGAGGCGGGCGGCGACCTGCTCGATATGGGTCGATTTGCCAGTTGCGTGGATGCCCGACAACATCACGCCGCGGTTATAGGCAAAGCCTGCAAGGATCGCGAGCGTCGTCTGACGGTCGAAAAGATAATCCGGGTCCAGTTCCGGCACATAGGAATCGCCCGCCGCATAGGCCGGCACCCGCATGTCGGAATCGATCCCGAACACGTCACGCACCGAAACCGTCGTATCCGGCAAATTGGCTATATCCCGCTCAACCTTGTTCATCATGCCTCCAAGGCGGCAGGATCATCCCGCCGCAACATCCAGATATTCATGAAGGCGCAAGGTTTCCGGCAAGCCGGGCGATGCCCCTTCCGTCATTCGTTGCGGGCATCCGTGCTTGAAACCGCGCGCAAACGCACGGCAGAAGAATGTCCGTCAATGTATCAAGCCGTCAGATGAAGCACCTGATCGCGCTTGATGCGTGTTACACAACACCCCGGAGCCGGTCAGGCTCTAGCAAAATCCGGCCTGCTTGAGCAATTGATACGCCTGAATGACATCGCGAAATCTCTCTTCAGAGGCGCGATCACCGCCATTCGCATCAGGATGGTGTTGCTTTACCAGTTCTTTATAACGCGCCTTGATTTTATCGCTAGTCGAATTTGGCTCCAAACCAAGTGTGGCAAGCGCTTTTATCTCCAGTGCGCGCGGCTTGCGCTGCGCTTTCTGGTTGGGCACCTGTGCCTTGGCTTCCTTGAAGAGATTGAACGGATCGCGAATGCGGTTGTGATAAGAAGCCGAGCCAGAGCGAATCTTGGCCATATCGGGCGATGTGCGCGCCTTGGCGGTCGAATTGGCCGCCGTTGACCATGTGGGGCGATGGCCGGTAATGGCGTCTTTCTGGAACTTGGCGATATCGCCATCCGCAAGGCCGGAGAAATAATTGAAATTCTTGTTATATTCGCGCACGTGGTCGATGCAGAAGTGGAAATACTCACCTTCACGCATACGTCCAACGGGTGCTTTGTGCGTACCCGGCTTTTCACAACCATCCCACTGGCAAATCTGGGCGCTGGATTTCGCCTCGGCCTTTTTCTTGGTCGGGATACGGATACTGTCGAAAAATTTTGAGTTCGTGGTCATCGAATCGGATTATGCGAATTAAAGAGTGACGAAACAAGAATTGACATTTCGCTCCGACCGGCTACTGGCTGGCGTTCAGGGCGAATTTTTGAAGCGAAACGTTTCCTGTGCGGATTTGCCCCACCGATCGCTGCCGGAGCGGCATCTATATGAGGTTCGCTATCTATATGGGGAGAATCGGACCGGATGTCCATTCAAAACAGCAAACAAAACACCATGGAAGCAAAACTCATTGCAGCCTTTGCCCCAGAACATCTTGAAATCTTAAATGAAAGCCATCTTCATGCCGGTCATCATCACGAGGACCGCGGCCATCATGAAACCTATGACGGCACCGGCGAGACGCATTTTCGCGTCCGTATCGTCTCAAGCGCCTTTAGCGGCATGAGCCGCATCGCGCGCCATCGCGCCATCAATGAGCTGCTGCGCGACGAGCTCGCAACCGGCGTTCATGCGCTTGCACTGGAACCTTCCGCACCCGATGAGCCGACACGTCGCTGATTATTTTATGCCTGCGCCTTCAGCCATTTGCGCAATCGCCCCCGCGCATTGGCATAGGGTGACGAGGTGTTGAACTGGATCATGCGGCCAAGCGTATATTTCTTATACCATGGCGCGCCATAAAGAGCTTCATCGCTGCGCGCTTCAATCAGCGCCATAAGACCGGATTTCGCCTGATCCAGACGCACGAGCAGCGCCTCGAAACTGAAACCGGCATAATCATCATAGAATTTCCCGGCGAGCTTTCCCAACTCGTTCCACTGAAAGCCGGTTTCCGGAAAATCGACTGGCAATCCCTGATCGCTTCGTGCGCACCATTTGAGCACCAGCTCGTTCCAGCCGACCAGATAGGCAACGAGATCATGCACGCTCATCATTGTGCCCTGAGCATGCCCTTCCATGCTGCGCAAAGCCGCCTGATTGGGTGTCACCTTGGCCAGATCACGGCGAAGGGCACTGTAATTTTTCTCGATCGCGGCAAGAAGCTCCTGCTTGCTGGTTGGCACCGCCATCGGCTCAATCCTTAGAGCATTTCCAGCAAAAGTGCGAAGCGGTTTTGCGCAGGATAATGCGTAAAAACAAATACTTAGAGCGGTTCCACCGATTCAATAAAAACAGGAACCGCTCTAGCCTTAACTGTTTGTGAGACGTTCCTGCAAAAATTCCAGCACGGCGGCAGGCGGAACATCTTTGGCGATGAAAGACTGGCCTATACCGTGGGTCAGGATGAAGGTGAGCGCGCCACGCGCCACTTTCTTGTCCTGCGCAATATAATCCATCAGCTTTTCCGCAGGCGGCAATCCGCCCGGAACGTCCGACAGCGCAATGGGCAAACCCACCGCTTTCAGATGCGCCTCGACCCGTTCAACGGATTCCACACCAGCCAGATTCATCTTGACCGAAAAGCGATAGGCCAGCGCCATACCGATGGCGACACCTTCGCCATGCACGAGACGTGCTGAATCATACCCTACCGCCGTTTCCAGCGCATGACCGAATGTATGGCCAAGATTGAGCAGCGCCCGATCCCCCGTCTCACGCTCGTCGCGCGCCACGACCGCCGCCTTGCAGCGACAAGCTTCGGCAATCGCCTCTATCCGTTCATGCCCGCCTGCAAAAACCGCCCTCCAGTTTTTCTCCAGCCAGTCGAAGAAATCGGGACGGTCGATGAGACCATATTTGGCCAGTTCCGCATAACCGGCGCGAAACTCGCGGGGGCTTAGCGTATCCAAAACCCCGGTATCGGCTAGCACGAGTTGCGGCTGGTTAAAAACACCGACGAGGTTTTTGCCCTGCGCCGTGTTGATGCCGGTCTTGCCGCCGACCGAGGAATCCACCTGCGCCAGAAGCGAGGTCGGCATTTGCACGAAATCCATGCCGCGCCGCACGATACCGGCGACAAACCCCGCAAGATCGCCGACAACCCCGCCACCAAAGGCAACCAGCAGGTCGCCGCGCTCAAGCCGTGCTTCCAGAATGGCCTCGGTCACGCTTTGCAGCGTTGCGAAGGATTTTGATTTTTCACCCGGAGCGACGATCACTGATGACGACGCGATACCGGCGCGCTCAAAACTTTGCGTCAGGCTGTCGAGATGGGCTTTCGCGACATTTTCATCGGTCACGATACCGATACGCGAGCCCTTGTGGCGCCTGGCGATCTCTTCACCGGCCCGTTCGACCAGTCCTTCACCGATCACAATATCATAGGAACGCTCTCCCAGCGAAACCGGAACGGTGACATGATCGGATGAAGACTCGGATGAAGACAGGGCGGCATTCATATTCATTCTCCAGTCGATATATCCAGATGCTGGCCCAAAACCTCGATCAACTCGTCCGCAATGACCTCTTTTTTCTCATCGCGTGTCACCAGATGCAGATCGGCCGTCTCATAGACCGGATAACGCTCATCCATCAGTTTCTGCATCACGGCGCGCGGATTACCGGTCTTGAGCAGCGGACGGTTCTGGCGGCGCGACACACGCTCCATCAAGACATCCAGCTCGGCATTGAGCCAGACGGAAACCCCCGATTGGGCAATGGCGGCACGCGTTTCGGCATTCATATAAGCGCCCCCACCCGTTGCCAGCACCATCGGCCCGTCATCGAGAAGGCGCAGGATGACGCGGCGTTCGAGATCGCGAAATTCCTCCTCGCCATAGGTCTCGAACAGTTCTGGAATGGACATGCGCGAGACGGTTTCGATTTCTGTATCCGCATCGCGAAAAGGCAATCCGAGCATCGTTGCGACCTTGCGGCCGATGGTCGATTTTCCCGCCCCCATCAGTCCGACCAGAACCACCACTTTCGTTCCGAGCAGGGTGCGGATTGCATCGGCTTTTTCATGGGAACCGGGCTGACCGGCTTGTTTTTCAAAACTGCTCATCGACCTCATCCATTTCCATCGGTTCGACATGAAAAACTGCGCGGCGTCAATGGCTTTCATGGCATCGCAAGGCAAAGCCATCATTTTCCAAACCGCAATTTCACGCAATCCGCCTCCTTGCTTTCGTCTCAATGCCCCATCATAAAGAAGAGATGGCTACAATGACGATGCGCGCTTCCCTGGCGATCGAAAATTTTCTGGAAATGATGAGCGCCGAGCGGGGTGCTGCGGGCAATACGCTCGAATCCTATGCCCGCGACCTTGAAGCCTCAGCGGAACTGCTTGCCGCACGCAAGGTAAATCTTGCGCAAGCGGGCGCTGATGACGTCCGCGCCATCCTCGACGCCATGGCGACAGAAGGCTTTGCCGCAACCTCGCAGGCGCGCCGCCTGTCGGCCCTGCGGCAGTTTTTTCGTTTTCTGTATGCCGAAGGCTACCGTCAGGACGACCCCACTAGCACCATCGATGCACCGAAAAAGCAAAAGCCACTGCCAAAAATCATGAGCGTCGATCATGTGACCAGGCTCCTTGATCGGGCGGCACAGGAAGCCGTCGAAACACAGGAACCCGGCGAACGCATCAGAGCGTTGCGCCTTCATGCCTTGATCGAAACGCTTTATGCGACGGGTTTGCGTGTATCTGAACTCGTCAGCCTGCCGGTCAGTGTGGCGCGAACCGATCATCGCTTTTTGATGGTGCGTGGCAAAGGCTCGAAAGATCGCATGGTGCCACTATCGCAGAAAGCACGTGAAGCCCTGCAAAATTTTCTCGCCTTGCGTGATTCGTTGCCCGCCAGCGACGAGAACTCATGGCTGTTTCCCGCCTTTTCCGAAAGCGGTCATCTGGCGCGACAGGTTTTTGCCCGCGAATTGAAGGGCCTTGCAGCGCGGGCGGGACTGTCGGCTGCAAGCGTCTCGCCCCATGTTTTACGTCATGCTTTCGCCAGCCATCTTCTGCAAAATGGTGCCGATCTGCGCACCGTGCAGCAATTGCTGGGACATGCCGATATATCGACGACACAAATTTATACCCATGTGCTGGAAGAAAGACTTCATAAACTGGTCAGCAAGCATCATCCGCTTGCCGATTGAACCGCCTGCCGCTATGAGAAAGTTGAAATTTGCAAGTTGAGCCAGCAATGAATATGTAATGCGCCGTAAAACAGCCTTTTTCAATTGCGCTAGTCCTCAAGAAAACGCACGAACAGTCAGGCCCGATGTACAATTATCTCGATTTTGAAAAACCCGTCGCTGATCTCGAAGGCCAGATTCTGGAGCTGAAGAAGCTTGCACAGGAACGAGGCAGTGTCGAGATGAGCGACGAGATTGGCCGTCTCGAGAAACGTTCGACCGATGCGTTGAAAGACATCTATCGCAAGTTGACACCATGGCAGAAGGCGCAGATCGCCCGCCACCCGGACCGTCCGCATTGCCTTGAATATATCGAGAAGCTGTTTACGGAATTCACGCCTTTGGCCGGCGATCGCCAGTTTGCCAATGACGAAGCCATTCAGGGCGGCTTTGCCCGCTTCAACGGCCTGCCGGTGGCAATTCTCGGTCAGGAAAAAGGCTCCGATACCAAGACGCGTCTCAAGCATAATTTCGGCTCCGCGCGTCCCGAAGGCTATCGCAAGGCCGTGCGCATCATGGAAATGGCCGACCGTTTCCAGTTGCCGCTCATTACCTTTGTCGATACGGCAGGCGCTTATCCCGGCGTGAGCGCCGAAGAACGCGGTCAGGCGGAAGCCATTGCGCGCTCGACCGCCGAATGCCTCAAGCTGCGCGTGCCGGTGATCTCGATCATCATCGGTGAAGGCGGTTCGGGCGGTGCCATCGCCATCGCCGTCGCCAATCGCGTCTATATGCTGGAACATTCGATCTATTCAGTCATTTCGCCGGAGGGTGCGGCCTCGATCCTGTGGCACGATTCAACGCGCGCCAAGGATGCCGCCTCGAACATGAAAATCACAGCACAGGACCTGTTCGAGCTGAAAATTATCGACGGTATCATTCCCGAACCTTTGGGCGGTGCCCATCGCGGCAAGGAAGCAGCCATCGCTGCAACCGGCGATATCATCACCGCGTCGCTGCGCTCCATGAAGGATGTGGATGGCGAAACGCTCAAACAGGAACGCCGCCAGAAATTTTTGCAGATCGGTCGTAATATCTAGGTTCAAGAGCTGTCTTGCATCCGCAAAACGTGGTCAGCGCTTGCGGATTGCATGATCTGGGTAAGGGCGCTGGTAATTTCGCCATATTGCCGATATGTTTGTCGTGAGCTGGTTGAGCAAGGTTTTGTAAACGATACCGTAAGATTTGGTTTATAAAATCATCTTGCAGGAAACCGGCTCTTTGGCCGCCACAACAGATCAGATGCGATATGAAGATCAGAAGCGCAATACTCGGCACAGTCATGGCAACCGCTCTTCTTGCGGGCTGTCAGGGTTCATCCGTCTCCGATCTGGCGTTGCGGGCTGAAAAACCGCTACCGGAAAAGATCGTCACCAAGATGAAGGCGAAGGGCATGACCCGCACCTCGCCGATCATGGTGCGTATCTTCAAGGAAGAAGGTGTGCTGGAAGTCTGGAAACAGAAGAATAACGGCAAGTACGACCAGATTGCTACCTATGAAATCTGCAAATGGTCTGGAAAGCTCGGCCCCAAATTCATCGAAGGCGATCGTCAGGCCCCGGAAGGTTTTTATACCGTGCGGCCAACGCAGATGAACCCGCAATCGCAATATTATCTGGCTTTCAACATCGGCTTTCCCAATGCCTATGACAAGGCCAATGGACGCACAGGCCAGCACCTGATGGTGCATGGTGCCTGCTCCTCGTCGGGCTGCTATTCGATGACGGATGAAAGCGTTGCGGAAATCTACGCTTTCGGACGCGACGCCTTCAAGGGCGGCCAGCGCGACTTCCAGATTCAGGCATTTCCCTTCCGCATGACGGCTGCCAATATGGCGCGCTACAAGAGCGACCCGAATTATGCGTTCTGGAAAATGCTCAAACAAGGCTATGACGCCTTTGAAACGACCAAGAAGCCACCGAAAGTGGACGTCTGCGAAAAGCGCTATGTGTTCAACGTCGCCACGCCGGACGGACAGCCCTTGTCGGCAACCGATGCCTGCCCGCCTTCGGTCGGCTCTGATGTGACTACGGCCTATGCGTCCTATGACAAAACCTTCCAGAGCGCCTTCAGCGCTTCACAGAAGAAACCCGCGCCATCCATTCAGGGCATAGCGGAAGCCAAGCTCGTTTCGGCCTGGAGTGCCGCGCGCGCCCGTGGCGAGAAAGTCACGCGTGAGCCGCCATCCCTGTCGCAGTCTTCGGCTGAAAAGCCCGGTGCGCCCGATATCGCGCCTGCCCGTCCAGCAGCAGTACCGCAGCCGACCGCAATCGCTGCAACACCGAAAACGGCAGCGCCTGCTGGCGTATCGCCGATGACGACGGCAAGCACAACCTCGGACAATACGATCAATAACAGCACGATCAATGACAGTACGACCGTTGCAAGCACGCAACAGGCGGAACCCGCTGCTGTGGAACCGGCAGCAGCAGAACCGGCTGCCAAGAAACCATGGTGGAAGCTCGGTCGCGATTGATGAAAACGGGTGAAACAATTCCCGTTTATGACTTGAGGGGGCTGAAATGCCCTCTTCCTGTTTTAAAGACCCGCAACCGCTTGCGTGATATGCCAAGCGAGGCATTGCTCTGGGTCGAAAGCACCGACCCTTTATCCGGCATTGACCTTCCGCATTTCTGTACGCAGGAAGGCCATCATCTGCTGACGCAGGAGCGGCATGACAATCTCAACCGTTTTCTCATCCGCCGGAAATAGGCCGAAACAGATCAGACGCACCCGCTCTATGGACGGTTCGGTGAATAACCGGGGATTGCCAGTGGATTCTCCATCATGGCCGCGCGATCAGGCCGGTCGATGCCTGCTCTTCCTAAAAACGCATCGAAAAGCTCGCGGACATAGGTCTCTGGCAAGTCCTTGACGATCATTACCAGAAGCGTTTCACGCTCATCCGTTGGCCATCGGGGCAGCCGTGCCGGCGGGTGAAAGATTTTTTGCACACCATGAATGACCAGCGGGCGATCCGGATCTTCAGCGATCTGGATAATCCCTTTCACCCTGAGAAGCTTTTCGCCATGGGTCGAGCGCAACAGATCGAGAAACATCTCGAATGTCGAAAAGCCAATTGGCTCCTTGTGCCGTAGCGAGAAAGAACGAATGGCATCATCAAGATGATGATGGTGGTGGTGATCATGATGGTCGTGATCGCATTCAGGACCACACACATGGTCATCATGGCCCTGATGATGAGCATGGTGATGACCGTGATGATCATGCTCGTCCTCATAGGCTTCAGCCTTGAGCCAGCGTTGGACATCCGCCGATTTTGTTTGCGGATTATAAAGCCCGCACTCAAACAGTGCTGCATAGCCGGTTCGACCGTCGGAATTATCCAGAATATCGGCCGCCGGATTAAGCAGCCTTAACCGCGCCTTGAGAGATGAAAGTCCGGCTTGCGCTTGCAACAAATCCGCCTTGGTGATGATGATGCGATCGGCCACGGCAATCTGTTTGACCGCCTCTTCATGCTGATCGAGCGTTGTCATGCCATTGACCGCATCCACCGTTGTCAGCACACCATCCAGCCGGAAAGCCTGCATCAGGACCGGATGCCCCATGATGGACTGCAATACCGGCGCGGGATCGGCAAGACCGGTCGTCTCGATGATCACCCGCTTCAGGGCCTTGATGCGTCAGGTCTGAAGCCGGTCGATCAGGTCGGCCAGCGTATCCACCAGTTCCCCACGCACTGTGCAGCAAAGGCAACCATCGGAAAGCTCGATCACCCCTTCGCTGGCCTGTTCGACCAGCAGGTGATCGATGCCGATTTCGCCAAACTCATTGATGATCACCGCCGTATCCTGCAATGCCGGATCCTTCAGCAAGCGATTGAGCAATGTCGTCTTTCCCGAACCGAGAAAACCGGTCAGCACAGAGACGGGAATGGGTGTGGGCATGGCAATGCCTTAATCATTTCGAGGAGATGTCGATCCGGCCTGAAACAAACCCGGATTTTTGAAACAATCAGTTGATTGCGCTCGTCTTGACCCTTGCCGTTCGCTGCGGACGCGGCATGGGCACCGGAATTTGTGAAATATCCATATCAGATGGCTTTGTGACCGGACCGGGTTCGGAAACAAGACCGACACGCACGGCTACCGGATCGTGATCCATCGCATGAATATAAGGCGAATTGATCTTGAGCCTGCCCTCTACATCGCGCCCATCCCAACGGTCGGCCATGGCCTGCTGGTTGCAGATGGCTTTGCGCATATCGATCGCCTGATTGAGATTTACGCCCCCGGAAGGCTGCAATGTTGCAAGCGTCGCACCACCCGAAGAACTGCCACGGAAAGCATCCGTCATCAATTGCGCGGCCTGAATGGCACGGGTTTCCTGACGATCGGCACCAAGCACGATTGCCAGCACGGTACGGCCATTGCGGGTTGCCGATCCGGCAAGGTTGAAGCCAGATGCACAGACAAAGCCGGTCTTCATACCATCCGCGCCATCATAGCGGCCAAGCAGGATATTGTAATTGGCCTGAACCTTTTTGCCGGCGCCCGGATCAATAGCCTCGGTCGAGAAATAATGCGCATATTGCGGAAATTCACGCCGCAACTGCACGGCCAGAACCGCCAGATCACGCGCCGTGGTATAATTACTCGGATCATGCAACCCGTTGGGGTTGGCAAAATGCGAACCGACCATGCCAAGACGCTGCGCTTCCGCATTCATGAGTTTTACAAAACCCGCTCCGCTGCCACCCACCGCCTCACCGACCGCAACAGCAACATCATTGGCGGATTTCACCAGCATGATCTTGAGTGCCGTGTCGAGCGTCATGACCGAACCGGGTTTGTAACCCATCTTGCTCGGCGGCTCCTTTGCGGCGCGGACGCTCATGCGAACAGGGGAATCGAGCGTCATCCGCCCCGACTGGAGCGCGCGGAACGCCACATAAGCCGTCATCAATTTGGTCAATGACGCCGGATACCAGCGCTGAAAAGCTTCCTGTTGGGAGTAGACCTTGCCCGTTGCCACATCCACCGCAATCGACGGATTGGCCTGGGCCGACACCGCTGATACCATTGCCGCAACACTCACGGTTGCGCTCACAAACAAGGTTTTCAGTGATTTTGACATCATTGCCCAGTTCCAATCCACAACTGCCCACCCGGTAATTGCCTGTAATGGCGGACCCAGCCTTCGCAGCCCAATTCGGTCCATCCTGTTCGCCATAAATATGGCAAACACAATAACCGTGATTAAAAGAGAATTAACCTTGCTCCTATCTATGCCATGTGGCGAGGAAAAGGCAAACAGGGATTGCATGCTTTCACCCAAACGTCATATCGTTATTTTCAGAAATCATGTCATTCAATCCGGGGCCAAATCCGGGGAGCTTTCCCAAAATGCCTGTGCTCAATTATTCCGTTGAAAATCAACCAGAAATAGCCGCATGGCGCAGGACCCTGCACCAAAATCCCGAACTGCTTTACGATGTGGTTGAGACGGCAAGATTTGTTACGGAAAAATTGAACACCTTTGGTTGCGATCATGTTGAAACAGGTGTCGGGCGTTCCGGTGTCGTCGGTCTTATCAAGGGGCGTCACGGTGATGGGCCAACCATCGCGCTCAGGGCCGATATGGATGCCTTGCCCATCCTGGAAACCAGTGGTGTGGAATGGGCCTCGCAAAATCCCGGAAAGGCGCATTCCTGCGGCCATGACGGCCATACCGCGATGCTGCTCGGTGCCGCGCAATATTTAAGCGAAACGCGCAATTTTCGCGGCTCGGTCGTCCTCCTGTTCCAGCCGGCGGAAGAAGGTGGCGCAGGCGGACGCGCCATGGTCGAAGATGGCGTGATGGACCGTTTTGGCATTTCCGAAGTTTACGGCATCCACAATATGCCGGGTATCCCTGTCGGGCAATTCGCCATGTGCAAGGGACCGATCATGGCGGCAACCGATGAGTTCGACCTTTTTGTCAACGGTCGCGGCGGCCATGCGGCACAGCCGCACCGCGTGATCGACCCGATCCTTGCAGGCGCGCAATTGCTGAACGCTTTGCAAGCCATTGTTTCACGCAATATAGATCCACTCGATTCGCTCGTTCTTTCAGTGACAAAATTTATTGCTGGCGAGGCCTATAATGTGATCCCCGAAAAGGCCACGCTTTCGGGCACGGTGCGCTCGCTAAAGCCTGAATCACGCGCCTTTGCCGAACGCCGCATTCGTGAAATCGCAGCTGGCATTGCGGCGGCCACGGGCGCAGAGATCAGCGTGCGCTATCAGAATAATTATCCGGTCACCTTCAATCACGATGCACAGACGGAATTTGCCACACGTGTCGCCCAAGGTGTTGCAGGCGAAAGCAAGGTCAATGCAAACGTCGCGCCCATGATGGCCGCGGAAGACTTTTCCTACATGCTGGAAGCGCGTCCCGGTGCCTATGTTTTTCTCGGCAATGGTGACACTGCCGGTCTCCACCACCCGGCCTATGACTTCAATGACGAGGCCATTCCTTATGGCGTGAGCTATTTCGTTGCTCTGGTGGAAACAGCGCTTGCGCCCTGATGCAACAAAAGGCAACCAATTGTCTTTTGCGGGGTTGGCGGAAGCTGCGAAAAACAGTATGTGTCGAAAATCATCCAGACAGCTGAAAAATACAGTGCGCATGGATGTTTATCTGTTGGTCCCGTAGCTCAGTAGGATAGAGCGACAGATTCCTAATCTGTAGGCCACTGGTTCGAATCCAGTCGGGATCACCATCGCTATCTCACACATCATAAGGCCAGTTGGCCTGCGCAAAAAACGCATCATCAAAGGTGAGAAACAACACTGGTCCCGTAATATCTCCAACTATAGCTTAACGAAACTGCATAGCCTTCATCGACAATGGCTGAAACGAGATGGCGACCTATACTTGCGCTGCCCCTGTGATGATTGCAAATTCGCTCATGCCGTTCCTCTCGCAAGCGCTTTCAAAAATAACCTTATCGGGTTTTCTCAAGTGGTAAAGCGGCGCAAAAGAAAATATCATCGAGCGAAGAGTGCGGAGGGAGAATGATAGATTTTAACATCGGGCAAGCGAACGGAGCCTGCCACTGCGGGAGCGTACGTTTTCGCGTAAAACTGCCCAATGGGCTTCATAGTGCGCGCCGCTGCACCTGCTCCTACTGCCGGATGCGTGGCGCAATCGCCGTGATGGCCAATCTGGACGGATTGGAAATCCTGCAAGGCGAAGAAGATCTTACGATTTATCAATTCAATACGAAAACCGCCAAACATTATTTCTGCTCGAAATGTGGGATATATACCCACCACCAGCGCCGCTCCAAACCAAACCAATTCGGTATCAATGTGGCTTGTCTGGAAGGAATTTCACCCTTCGACTTCACCACTATCCCGGTCAATGACGGTGTTTCACATCCCTCGGATGACACCCAAAAACGCGGATCTGGCATTGCTGGCTATCTGCACTTTAAACCGCTTGATCCCGGCGCGGCTCAAACCACGCCCTCCGTTGATTTCAAACGCCAAGTTGATTAAGCAATCAGACAAGACAAACGCATCATACAGGGGAGACTTTCATGCGTTCACTATTTCTGGCCCTTCTGGCCGCAACGGCCTTGGCCACATCGGCACAGGCCAAGGACATCACAGTTGCCGTGACCGCCATTGTCGAACATCCGGCGCTCGACGCAGCGCGTGATGGCGTCAAGGATGCGTTGGCCGAAGCAGGGTTCAAGGAAGGCGAAAACCTCAAATTCGTCTATCAGTCCGCGCAAGGCAATCCGGCGACCGCCGCCCAGATCGCGCGTCAGTTCGTGGGCGAAGGCCCGGATGTGATTGTGCCGATCTCCACCCCTTCGGCACAGGCCGTGGTTTCCGCAACCCGTGATATTCCGATTGTGTTTACGGCTGTTTCCGATCCGCTCGGCGCGCAGCTTGTCAAGGATATGGCAAAGCCTGGTGGTAATGTCACCGGCCTTTCCGACATGTCGCCGGTGGTCGAGCACATCAAGCTGATCAAGGAAGTCATGCCGAATATCAAGAAGCTTGGCTATCTCTATAATTCGGGTGAAACCAATTCCGTTTCACTGCTGGTGGCCCTGAAGGAAGCGGCATCGGCGGAAGGTATTGAAATCGTCGAATCCGCCGCAACCAAATCCGCGGAAGTGAAGGGTGCCGCGCAGGCACTCATTGGTCGCGCCGACGCCATGTATGTGCCTACCGACAACACCATCGTTTCAGCGCTTGAAAGCGCGGTCGGTGTTGCCGAGGAAAGCAAGCTGCCGCTTTTTACGGCCGATACGGATTCGGTCAAGCGTGGCGCATTGGCGGCTCTCGGCTTCAACTATTACGATGTCGGCAAGCAGACCGGTGCTGTTGTCGTCAAGATTTTGAATGGTGAAAAGCCGGGCGACATCGGTGTCGATATCGCCAAGGGTACCGATCTCGTCATCAATCTTGCTGCTGCCAGGAAAATGGGCGTCGAGTTCCCGCAGGCTGTGATCGACCGCGCCACCAGCAAGGTCGAGTGATCGAAACAAGATTGGCAATGCAAAGGGCGGAATTTTATTCCGCCCTTTTCTTTTACCGCTTCCGCCTTGCCCATTGTTGTATCGCGCCCACAGAATGCAGCCTTTTGGCGCAGTGAGCGCGATAATGCTTGCGTGTTGAAACTCTTGGGTTGTATCGGAAAGCTCGTAGGCCAACATAGCCGCGCATAATTCTGGTGGTCAAAACCACCACAAGCCAACGCAGACCACAACAGGGCGTGATTGAAGAGGCTCCTGAGGCAGACCGGAATTACTATCCTATGTCTCAAGCCATGAAGGATGATGACGGCACAAGTCTCGTTTTCCTTTTCAAGCACGACAAAGAACAAGGAATTGCATTGTGAGTCAGATCGCCTTCTGGGGTGCGGTCGAATTGGGCCTCGTCTTCGCTTTTGTAGCCATCGGCGTCTATCTGGCGTTCCGCGTTCTTGATTTTCCCGACCTCACGGTGGACGGCTCCTTTCCGCTTGGCGCCGCTGTCACCGGCGTCCTTATCCTTGCGGGCTTCAACCCATGGCTTGCAGCCGCAATTGCAATGATTGCCGGTTCCATTGCCGGTCTTGTGACGGCAACGCTGAATGTACGCTTCAAAATCCTCAATCTGCTTGCATCCATTCTCACCATGATCGCGCTTTTCTCCGTAAACCTCCGGGTTATGGGTAAGCCGAATATCGCACTCATCAATCAGGACACGATGCTCAGCCCGTTTTTCGGCCACGGTCTGGCTGAATTTTATGTCCGCCCATTGTTCCTGTTCGTCATGGTCGCAATCGCAGTCTTCCTTGTCTGGCGTTTTCTGGAAAGCGATATGGGACTTGCCATGCGCGCCACCGGCGCCAATCCGAAAATGGCGCGCGCGCAAGGCGTACGCACGGATCGGCAGATTTACCTTGGCATGGCGCTTTCCAATGCGCTCGTGGCTCTCGGCGGCTCGCTGTTTGCCCAGACCAACGGCTTTGCCGATGTCACCTCCGGTGTCGGCACGATCGTCGTGGGCCTTGCCGCCGTCATCATCGGGGAAACGCTGTTTCGCACGCGCAATCTGCTGATCATCCTGATCGGCTGCGTGGTCGGCTCCGTCATTTACCGTATAGCCATCCAGATCGCACTCTCCAACGGCAACACCTTTGGCTTGCAGGCTTCCGATCTGAATATCGCAACCGCCCTTCTCGTCACTTTCGCCCTGATCTTGCCGCGCTTGCGTCGTGGAGGAGCATCCGCATGATCAAACTTTCCAATCTCGATGTCGTTTTCGGTCGTGGAACACCGCTGGAAAAGCAGGTGCTCAACAAGATCAACCTGACCATGGACCAAGGCTCGTTCGTAACCGTGATCGGCTCCAATGGCGCAGGCAAGTCGACCATGCTCGGTGTACTCGCTGGCGATGTCATCCCCACAGGTGGTAAAGTCACCATTGGCAGCCATGATGTCACCCGCCAATCCACGGCTGATCGTGCTGGCCTTGTCGCCCGCGTCTTTCAGGATCCACTTGCAGGCAGTTGCGGTGCCTTGACGATCGAGGAAAATCTGGCTCTGGCAGCATCCCGCGGCAAGCGGCGTGGTCTTGCCAATGCGCTGGGTTCCCAGCGTCGCTCATGGTTCCGCGAACGGGTGGCAAGCCTTAATCTGGGGCTGGAAAACCGCATGCAGGACCGCATGGAGCTTCTGTCCGGCGGTCAACGTCAGGCGCTGTCACTGATCATGGCGACCCTTGCTCCTTCGCAAGTTCTGCTGCTTGATGAACATACCGCAGCACTCGATCCCGGCATGGCGGAATTCGTCATGGAACTGACGCGCACACTGATTGCAGAAAACAAGCTGACCGCGCTGATGGTCACCCATTCCATGCGACAGGCGCTCGATTATGGCGACCGCACGATCATGCTGCATGGCGGCAAAATCCTGCTCGATGTGACCGGCGACAAGCGCAAGACGCTGGGTGTCGAAGACCTGATCGACATGTTCCGCAAGGTGCGCGGACAGACGCTCGATGACGATGCCCTGCTGATTGAATAATGTACCCATCATTTTGTTTCACAGCCGCCGTTCATAAAGATCGGCGGCTGTTTCGTTTGACAAGAAATTGCGCTAATCAATCCCCATGGCGCAGAAAAAAGCACACGAAGTCGATCAGTTCATAGGCAAACCGAGCAGCTCGTTTCCGGTGGTGCTTCTATACGGCCCTGACAAGGGGCTGGTGAGCGAACGCGCTCGCCGCTATGCACAGGCAACGAAATTGCCGCTTGACGATCCTTTTGCCGTCATCCGCATGGAAGCTGATGAAATCGATGCCGATCCTTCGCGACTGGCCGACGAAGCGCGCACCATTTCCATGTTCGGCGGCGAACGGCTGATCTGGATCAAGAATGCGGGCGGACAGAAGAAACTGGCCGAGGCCATAAAACTTCTGGCCACCGAACCGCCCCATGAAACCTATGTCCTTATCGAAGCTGGCGATCTCAAGAAAGGCGCTGGCCTGCGCGGTATTGTTGAGGGCGCTCCTGCCGCCATGGCCCTTCCCTGCTATAGTGACGATGCGCGCGGCATCGATGGCGTCATTGATGATGTGCTCAACGAATGGAAAATGCAGATCACGCTCGATGGCCGACAATTGCTTCGTGCAAGCCTTGGCGGTGACAGGCTTGCCACGCGTGGTGAGCTTGAAAAGCTCTGCCTTTACGCCAAGGGCAAGGAGCGCATCGATATTGATGACGTGCGCGAAGCGGTCGGCGATGTTGCGGGCCTCTCCATGGATGAGGTTATCGATGCAGTCCTCACCGGCAATTTGCCCGCTTTTGAAACCGCGTTCGATCGCGTGGTGAAATCAGGAACAGCATCGTTTCTGTTGCTCAATTCCGCCATGCGCCAGTTCCAGCAAATCCAGACATTGCGTTATAGTATCGATAGCGAGCGCAAAAGCGCATCCGTTGTGGTAGCAGGTGCCCGACCACCGATCTTTTTCAATCGCAAGAAACTGATCGAAACAGCCTTGGGCCACTGGAATGGCGAAAGCCTGAGCCGGGTTCTCGAACGCATTCAACGCGCGGTTCTGGAAAGTCGGCAGAATGCAGCACTTGCCGTGCCGATCATTCGCCAATGCCTGCTGGCAATCGCGGTGGAATCACGACGCAATGCCCGACGCTGAAATTATATTATTAGAATCAATTAGTTATAAAAAAACCGCGATATTCATATATCGCGGTTTTTTAAAGATCAGCTTTGAAGACGACGGCAGATTTCATCCAGTTGCTCAAGCGAGCCATAACGGATTTTGACTTCCCCGCCGCGTTCACGATTATTAATCTCAACCTTCATACCCGTCACATCGGAAAGAAGCTTTTCCAGTGCCTTGGTATCGGCATCTTTTTCAACAGGCGCGATTTTGCCCGCTTTCTTTTCGCTCTCGCCACGCGCCTCGGCCTGTGCCAGCGCTTCTACCTGCCGAACCGACAGACCTTCCTTGACGATCTTCTCCGCCAGTTCAGTCGGATTTTCCATCGTGATCAGGCTACGCGCATGCCCCGCAGACAGTGCCCCATCGGAAATGAACTCCTGCACTTTCGCAGGCAGTTTCAAAAGACGCAATGTATTGGCCACATGGCTGCGGCTCTTGCCAATTACCTGCGCAAGATCGTTCTGCGTATAATCATGATTATCGATAAGCTGTTGATATCCCAACGCTTCTTCGACCGCATTTAGGTCTGCACGCTGAACGTTTTCAATGATTGCAATCTCAAGCGCCACACGATCATCGACATCGCGCAGGATAATGGGAATTGTATCCACCCCTGCCCGCTGTGATGCCCGCCAGCGCCTCTCGCCGGCAATCAGCTCAAAACGATCCGGCTGCCCGGGGGCCGGTCGCACAACGATCGGCTGGACAACGCCATGTTCCTTGATCGATTGTGCCAGATCTTCCAGTTCCACTTCGGAAAACATGCGGCGCGGATTACGCGGATTGCGCGTTACAAATTCAATCGGCACATTGCGTTCGATCGAAACGGGCGTCTTGCGTTCCTCAACCGGACGGTCGATCTCGCCAATCAGTGCGGCCAATCCCCGGCCAAGGCGCTTTTTTGAAGGATCATCGTTCATCGTTCGGCAAATTCCTGCAGTTGTTACGTAGTCGAATCGATTGTCACTTATGCGGCTTTCAGATGCCGCTCGCGCTGTATAACTTCGGATGCCAGCTGCATATAAGCCTGACTACCCGCACATTTCAGATCGTAAAGAATAGCCGGTTTGCCATGCGATGGCGCTTCAGAAACGCGTACATTGCGCGGAATGACGGTCCGATAAACCTTCTCGCCCATGAAAGAGCGTACGTCATCCACCACCTGCGCCGCCAGATTGTTGCGGCTATCGAACATGGTCAAGACAATCCCCTGAATGGTCAGATCGGGATTAATTGTCGATCGGACTTGATCAACTGTCTGCAAGAGTTGACTCAACCCCTCCAGAGCGAAGAATTCGCATTGCAATGGCACAAGCACCGAATCCGCCGAAGCCATGGCATTGAGCGTCAGCAAATTCAGCGATGGTGGACAATCAACCAGAATATAAGAAAACTGCTCTGAAACAGCATGATCAAAGCGTAAAGAGTCGCGCAAGCGCCGCGTTCTGTCAGCAGCTTGGGCTATTTCCATCTCGATGCCCAGCAAATCCAACGTCGAAGGCACGATAAAAAGATTGGGCACATCGGTCTGTATGGCCGCTTCCGGCACAGAAGCCGCCTTGGTCAGCACGTCATAGGAAGATACAGAACGGTTACGGCGGTCAATTCCCAGTCCCGTACTGGCATTGCCTTGTGGGTCGAGATCGACAATCAGTACAGTTTCGCCAATAGCCGCCAATGCTGTCGCCAGATTAATGGCGGTCGTGGTCTTGCCAACCCCACCCTTCTGGTTCGCAATGGTTATGATTCTGGACTGTTTCTTCATCATCGCCCCTTGCTGCCGCTCGAATTACCAGCTTACTACGACGATTTTCGCTGTAGATTGGTTATTTCGAGAATAACAGACGTCTGATCGATCGTACTTTGATGTTTTACCAGATCGAAATCCCAACGAACACGGCTTTCATCGATTTCCCTCTGGTAATCCCGTCCTTTTTGAAAGAGTGCCGTTGCGCCATCTATCAACCAAGGCTCGGAAAGTTCAAAAAGATCATCCAAGGATGCCAAAGCACGAGCGGTGACAATATCGGGACTCTTGATCTCATTGCGAACCGCCTCAATACGAAGCGCATGAACTTGTGCCGGAACATTCAAATGCCCGGCAGCAGTGCGCAAAAATGCAGCCTTTTTCCCGGCGCTCTCAATGAGGTCAATGTGGCTATCCGGTATTTCAGCAAGATAACAGGCGGTCACGATGCCCGGAAAACCACCACCGGAACCAATATCGACCCAATGACGGGCATTTTCGGCCATTGGAAAAATCTGCGCACTATCGAGAATATGCCGGTTCCAGAGGTCGGCAAGCGTCGATGGAGAGGCCAGATTGATAGCCTTTGACCACTTCCTGAACAGCTCTTCAAAGGCAATCAACCTGTCCACTGTTTCACGTGAAACAAAAGGGTAGATTCGCTTCAGGCTTTCAAAGCGGAAATCAGTGCCTGACTTCTGCATTAGGCAGCACCTTTTCCTTCATCCAATATACCAGCATCGCGGCGTCGAAACCCATGCTTTTTAATCTGGGCAATCAACAAAGCCAGCGCTGCGGGTGTCATACCATCGACGCGCTGCGCTTCCGCAATAGTTTCTGGCTGACGCTGTTTCAGCTTATGTTTCAATTCATTGGAAAGGCCGGAAATGGAATCAAAATCCAGCCCTGCCGGAATGAGCAAACGCTCTTCACGTTCCATCACCGCTATATCGCTCTGCTGCCGTTCCATATAAACCGCATATTGCGCTTCAATTTCAAGAGCTTCCTGCGTGATCGGATCGAATGACGCAAGTTCCGGCCAGATAGTGCCCAACCGCTCAAGATTGATATCAGGATAAGACAAGAGATCATAAGCCGAGCGCCGCACACCATCATGATTGAGATGCAGGTCGTAGCGGCTGGCCAGATTAGGCGTAATGGATAATGACTGGCTCAAAACCCGCGCCTGAGACAAAGCCTCCTGACGGGCATCAAAACGCTTTCTACGGTCGGAACCCAAAATACCAAGCCGCTCAGCCATAGGTGTCAAACGATGATCAGCATTATCGGCGCGCAAGGACAAGCGGAATTCAGCACGGGAAGTGAACATGCGATAAGGCTCGCTCACACCACGCGATGTCAGATCGTCGATCATCACGCCAATATAAGCCTCGGTGCGCTGAATAATAACTGGCTCTTCACCACCTGCACGCCGCGCGGCATTCAACCCGGCCAGAAGTCCTTGTGCGCCTGCTTCTTCATATCCTGTGGTGCCATTGATCTGTCCGGCAAGGAACAATCCACTGACGCGGCGGGTTTCCAGACTGCGTTTTAATTCACGCGGATCGATGAAATCATACTCGATGGCATATCCCGGTTGCAGCATGATAGCTTTCTCAAGCCCTGGAATGCTTTTGAGAATTTCGAGCTGCACATCTTCCGGCAAAGAAGTGGAAATGCCATTCGGATAGACAGTGTCGTCATCCAGTCCTTCTGGCTCCAGAAAGATTTGATGCCCATCGCGATCGCCAAATTTGACGATCTTGTCTTCCACCGAAGGACAATAACGCGGGCCGATGCCTTCAATCGAACCCGAATACATAGCCGAACGATGCAGATTGGCTCGAATAATATCATGGGTTTCAGGCGTCGTGCGGGTAATGCCGCAATCAATTTGCGGCGTTGTGATCTGATCTGTCAACAACGAGAACGGAACCGGGTTCTCGTCGGCAGATTGCATATCGAGGCTTTGCCAATCAATCGTACGGCCATCAAGACGTGGTGGTGTGCCGGTCTTCAAGCGCCCCAGCGTAAAGCCAAGCACCTTCAACCTGTCTGAAAGGCCAAGCGATGGCTTTTCACCCATCCGCCCCGCTGGCAGTTTCTTTTCACCAATATGAATGAGACCATTTAGGAACGTTCCCGTCGTCAGGACCACGGAACCGCAGGGTAAAACCCGTCCATCCGATAGAATGACACCAGTAATGCGTCCATCCTCGGTTTCAATATCAGATGCACCGCCCTCAATCACGTCAAGATTTTCCTGCGCCGTGATCAGCTTCTGCATCGCGAGCCGATAGAGTTTACGATCAGCTTGCGTGCGTGGCCCACGCACAGCCGGTCCTTTGCGCCGATTGAGAAGACGAAACTGGATGCCAGCCTTATCTGCAACGCGCCCCATCAGCCCGTCGAGAGCATCGATTTCCCGGACAAGATGTCCCTTCCCCAAGCCACCGATGGCTGGATTGCAGGACATGACGCCGATCGTATCGAAACGATGCGTGACAAGCGCTGTTTTTGCGCCAGCCCGCGCGGAAGCCGATGCAGCTTCACAGCCTGCATGCCCTCCACCAATCACAATGACATCGTAAAAAGTAGTTGGGACATCATAAACGGCAGTTGGGGCCGAACTCATGGTGTTTTCCTGTTTGAAAAAGCGTTTTGAATGGATTGAGGCATGACTCAAACAAGGTCGCCGACATCCATACATTTTGTCCTCTTTGACATGAATGGCATTGAAACAAAAGCTTTAATGAGGAAATTGGCTGAAATACCGCAATCTGTCTCGACTCATGAAGTTGATTATGAGTCAACGGGGTTTTGGCAATTCCACAATTTGTTTCACGTGAAACATTCCTTAGCCGGTGCCCACTATCAGACTCCCTGTTTCACGTGAATCATTTCCCGATACAGAATTGCGAGAAGATCAAATCCAGAATTTCTTCTACATCGACATCGCCTGTGATGCGTCCGAGATGTTGCGAAGCAAGACGCATGTTTTCAGCTCTTAATTCAAGGGGAAGATCGTCTCTTGCTAAAGCCTTACCGATTTCATCACGGGTCATTTTTAAAAGATTGATGTGACGCTGACGCGTAGGTACGGCATCAGCGATCTGGCCAACCTTTGATTCAGCAAAATCTTGCAGTTGCTTAACTATATCATCGAGGCCCTGGCCTGTTTTGGTCGATATCTGATGCGACCATTGCGATGATTTTTTATTTTCAAGATCAAGCTTGGTGCCAATGCGCCAAAGCTCAACCTCTGACTCGTCGAGCAAAACACCAATGGGATTGCTCATATCCTCAAGCAAAAGCACAAGATCGGCTTCGGATGCACGTTTCCGCGCCCTTTCAATGCCAATCCTTTCAACCGAACTTTCCGTCTCTCGCAATCCGGCAGTATCCGTGACATAGACAGGGATACCACCGAGGTCGAGTTTAACTTCAAGAAGATCGCGGGTTGTCCCGGCTTCCTCCGAAATAATGGCAACTTCCCGACCAGCTAGAAAATTCAACAGGCTCGATTTACCGGCATTTGGTGCGCCAGCAATGACGACATGCACTCCTTCACGCAACAAGGAAGCACGCTTACCACTTGCGATATGCTGGTCTATATCCTGTTGCAGCGATTTTAAAGATGTCCAAACCTGCTCGGCAACTGAACCCGGAACATCGCCTTCATCGGAAAAATCCAGTTCTGCCTCGATAAAAGCCCGTGCACGGACGAGACTTTGACGCCATTCATTATAGAGTTGGCGCTGGACACCGGAAGCCACCTGCAAGGCCAGTCGTCTTTGCCCTTCCGTTTCCGCCGCAATAAGGTCAGCCAGACCTTCGGCAATGGTCAAATCCATCTTGCCGTTGGTAAAGGCGCGACGGGTAAATTCTCCCGGCTCGGCCATACGGCAATTAGGGAAGGAGGATAATTCCGAAAGCAGTTTTTCGACGACAGCGACACCGCCATGCAAATGAAATTCAACGCAGTCCTCGCCGGTAAAGCTTTCCGGGCCTTGAAAGAAGATAGCCAATCCACGGTCAATATCGTCTCCATTCCCTGTACGGAATGTTTTATAGTAAGCGTGGCGTGGCTTAAGGTTTTTCCCGATAATTGTTTCGATAGCGAATCGAACTTTTGGCCCTGATGCGCGAATAACTGCAACACCAGAGGGGAGTCTTCCGCTCGATAATGCAAAAATTGTATCCTGATTGATGCTTGTATCGCTCATGGCATTCCCCGACCTAGAGCGGTTCCGGGTAGAACCGAAACTTTTGAACCGCTCTATCTCTTTTTTATGCATTATCCGATGCAAAACTGCTTCGCACTTTTGCTGGAAATGCTCAATATCAAACGGAAACAAATCCTGTTCGATGCTCTCTTGTGCATATTGATTTGATCGGCGAAAGGAAAGCCTGATGCAAGATATAAGCAGCAATCGCCTTGCCAATGAGCAAAGCGCTTATCTTCGCCAGCACGCCAAAAATCCTGTTCACTGGCAGCCATGGGGCAGACAGGCACTTGATACGGCAAAGCATTTGAACCGCCCTGTCCTGCTTTCAATCGGCTATGCGGCCTGTCACTGGTGCCATGTCATGGCGCATGAATCCTTTGAAGACCCCGATGTCGCAGCCGTCATGAACAATCACTTCATCAATATCAAGGTCGATCGCGAAGAACGGCCAGACATCGATCAGATCTATATGGCAGCCCTTAGCGCCATGGGGCTACAAGGCGGATGGCCACTCACCATGTTTTTACGTCCCGATGGAAAACCGTTCTGGGGTGGAACTTATTTTCCGCCTCACGCGCGTCATAATTTGCCGGGTTTTGTTGATGTTCTCAAAGCTGTCGATCATCTCTGGCACCATAATCAGGAACAAATTAACCATAATTGTGAAGCCGTTTTTAATCATCTCGAATCGAGCCTTGCAGCAGAGATTGAAAGCCGTCCGAACGATATAACGATTTTCAACCAGACTGTTTTACGCATCGGTTCCCTGTTCGACCCATATTGTGGAGGCATTAAAGGCGCACCCAAATTCCCAAATGCACCCTTCGTGGACGCCTTATGGTTATCGTGGCTCTATAATCGCGACACAAACCATCGCGACATATTCCTGAAATCGCTTCAAACGATGCTTCAAGGCGGCATTTATGACCATCTGGGCGGAGGACTATGCCGCTATAGCACAGATGAACATTGGCTTGTCCCGCATTTTGAAAAGATGCTCTATGATAATGCTCAGCTTATTCGTCATGCCAATTACGCCTATGCGGAAACGGGAAATGAATTGTTCCGTATCCGAATCGAAGAAACCATTGACTGGTTGCTGCGCGAAATGCGTCTAGATGATGGAACATTTGCCTCCAGCCTCGATGCAGATAGCGAAGGAGAGGAAGGAAAATATTACGTCTGGACTGAAGAGGAAATAGACACGGTTTTGGGCGAAGACAGTCCAAATTTTAAGGTATTTTACAGTGTTTTTCCTGCGGGAAACTGGGAAGGAAAGACCATTCTCAATCGCCTGCATGAAAAAGCAGCCTCTTCAGTTCCGCCTGCCTCCCTTGGATCATCCAAAGAAAAACTCCTGCTTCATCGTGAAAAGCGTGTACATCCGGGACGTGACGACAAGATTTTGACGGACTGGAATGCCTTGATCATCCGTGCTCTTGCCGAGGCGGGACGTAGTCTTGAGCGTTCTGACTGGATTGATCATGCAATCATTGCCTATCAGGCCATCACTGCTTCCCCAAAAGGCGGACGGCTACCGCATTGCCGGATATCAGCCAAGGCTAACAATCACGCCCTTTCAAGTGACTATGCGACTATGATCAACGCCGCCCTTGCGCTTTATGAAGCAACCGGCAAGGATGGTTATCTGCAAGACGCAAGCGCATTCAAGCAGGCGCTTGATCGCTATCACAGGGATGCATCAGGCAATTATCGCCTGACAACTTTGGATACCGACGATATCATCTTGCATAGCTATGGCGATTATGACGATGCCATTCCAAGCGCCACCAGCCAGATTATCGAGGCTTTGACGCGGCTGTTCCTGGCGACTGGCGACATGTCATTTTATGAGAGCAATCAACATCTCATCGAGCAGGCATTGGGACGCGCGCTCAAGCAAAGCCACAGTCAAATCAGTATTTTAAATGCTGCCCGGATTGCTGCGGAACCCTTATCCCTAACCCTTGCAGTCACGAACCGGGACGATGCACTGATCGCCATCAGCCATCGCAATCCAGATCCGCGTCGTCTGGATAAGATCATCTATCTCTCTGGCGAGAAAAAGCCCATCCAGCTTGCTCTGGCTGGAACCATCGAGATTGAAAAATCCTCAGCCTTTCTCTGCAAGGGCCATGTTTGCCTGCCACCCGTGGAAAGTGCGGATGCATTGCAAATACTTCTCTCAGGACAGACGGGTTCATGAAAAAAGCCGCCTCCCAAATCGGGAGGCGGCTTTCACGTTCAGAGCAGTGTTTAAAAGAAATTACGTATTCATCGAATCGAAGAATTCGGAATTGCTTTTGGTCTGCTTGAGTTTATCGATGAGGAATTCGATCGCATCGGTGGTTCCCATCGGAGCCAGAATACGGCGCAGAACAAAAATCTTCTGCAAATCGGCACGTGGGACCAGAAGGTCTTCCTTGCGCGTACCGGACTTGAGAATATCCATGGCCGGGAAAATACGCTTGTCGGCAACCTTGCGGTCGAGAACGATTTCCGAGTTACCCGTGCCCTTGAATTCTTCAAAGATCACTTCGTCCATACGCGAGCCGGTATCGATCAGAGCAGTCGCAATAATCGTCAGCGAACCACCCTCTTCGATGTTACGTGCCGCACCAAAGAAGCGCTTGGGGCGTTGAAGAGCATTAGCATCGACACCACCGGTCAGAACCTTGCCGGATGACGGCACAACGGTGTTAAAGGCGCGGCCAAGACGGGTAATGGAATCAAGCAGAATAACCACGTCACGGCCATGTTCGACCAGACGCTTGGCTTTTTCGATCACCATTTCCGCGACCTGAACGTGACGCGATGCCGGCTCATCGAAAGTCGAGGAAACGACTTCGCCTTTCACGGAACGCTGCATGTCCGTCACTTCTTCCGGGCGCTCATCGATCAGAAGAACGATCAGATAGCATTCCGGATGATTGGCGGTGATGGAATGGGCGATATTCTGCAACAGAACCGTTTTACCGGTACGTGGCGGCGCCACGATCAATCCGCGCTGGCCTTTACCGAGCGGTGCCACCAGATCGATAACGCGCGAGGAAAGATCCTTGGAGGTCGGAACTTCCAGTTCCATCTTGAAGCGCTCATTGGGATAGAGCGGCGTCAGATTGTCGAAATGGACCTTATGACGGATTTTTTCCGGGTCTTCAAAATTGATCGTATTGACCTTGAGCAGCGCGAAATAGCGCTCGCCCTCTTTGGGGCTGCG
>JAATGD010000379.1 GCA_015654965.1 Hyphomicrobiales bacterium | reverse complement strand
GGCATGGCAAGATTGCCGGTCTTTTGCGCCGTAAAACCAAAGCGCTGATAATATTCGGGATCGCCAACCAGCAGGATCGCGCCATGCCCGAGCATTTTTGCCTTAGCGATTGCTTGGCGCATCAATGCCGAACCGATGCCCATGCCAGATGAAGATGGGTCAACCGCAAGCGGGCCGAGCAGCAAGGCGCTCACCGGCTTGTGGGCGGCATCAAAACCCGCCACGACATTCCACAGCCGTACGGTTCCTGCAAGCACGCCGTCCTGATGGAGTGCCGCAAAGGCCAGCCCCTCGGCAGGCAACCGCCCGCGCCGCAGCTTTTCCGACGATTTTCTGCGCCGCCCCTCGCCCATGGCGCGGTCAAGCAGTGCTTCACGCGGCAGGACATGCTCCATTCTTTCGCCGACAATAGCAAAAGCCGGAGTGGCAACGGGCGCAAACTGCGGTTTCGCAGTGGTTGCGGGGTTTTCCAAAAAGTTCAGATTTGTATTCATGACATCTACCCCTGCGGCGCAGGCCACAACACATCCCGCCTGACGCTGTGATGCGTCAGACGAATTGAGAGGATCGTTCGGGCTTAAAACCTACGATCAGATGACGTAGGATCGGAGCGGCTCGAAACCATTGAACGCCACCGCCGAATAGGTGGTGGTGTAAGCGCCCGTGCCTTCGATCAGCAGCTCATCGCCGATGGTCAGCGAGACCGGCAGCGGATAAGGCGTCTTCTCATAAAGCACATCGGCACTGTCGCAAGTGGGACCAGCCAGAACGCAAGGCTCGGTTTCGCCGCCATCACGTGGGGTCAGGATCTGGTAGCGGATGGCCTCGTCCATGGTTTCAGCCAGACCGCCGAACTTGCCGATGTCGAGATAGACCCAGCGCACATTGTCATTGTCCGCCTTGCGCGACACAAGCACCACTTCGGTCTTGATCACACCGGCATTGCCGACCATGCCGCGACCCGGCTCGATGATGGTTTCAGGCAAACGGTTGCCGAAATGCCGTGACAGCGCGTCAAAAATCGCCATGCCGTAAGCCTGCGCGGTCGGCACGTCCTTGAGGTAACGGGTCGGAAAACCACCGCCCATATTGACCATGCGCAGCACGATGCCTTCATCAGCCAGCGTGCGGAACACCATCGCCGCATCCCCCAATGCGCGATCCCAGGCCGACAGGTCCGTCTGCTGCGAGCCGACATGGAAGGAAACACCCTGCGCATCCAGTCCCAGCGCCTTTGCATGACGCAGAACGTCAATCGCCATCGCAGGCACGCAGCCGAACTTGCGCGACAGCGGCCATTCTGCGCCTTCGCCATCAGTCAGCACACGGCAGAACACACGGGCGCCCGGAGCGGCACGCGCGACTTTTTCGACTTCTTCCACGCAATCGACCGCGAAAAGACGAATACCAAGCTCGAAAGCGCGCGCGATATCGCGCTCCTTCTTGATGGTGTTGCCATAGGAGATACGGTTGGGGGTTGCACCCGCTTCCAGCGCCATTTCGATCTCGGCAACCGAGGCCGTATCGAAAGAAGAGCCAAGGGAGGCGAGCAGACGCAGGATTTCAGGCGCAGGATTTGCCTTCACCGCATAGAAAATGCGCGAGTAAGGCAGCGCCTTCTCAAAGCTATGATAGTTTTCACGCACGACGTCCGTGTCGACGACAAGGCAAGGGCCTTCGGGGCGACGGGTGTTGAGGAAATCGATAATACGTTGCGTTGCCATGGTCGTTCTCCCGCACGGCTTGATCGCGCCGCTTGTAAGGGGACAAAGTGTGCATGAACGCCCTCGCGGTGAAGCCAGCCTTTGGAGGAACTGATGTCACGCGAAAACACATGCGGCGATGGGACAACGCTCAAATAGCGTTATTCCGCTTTGTCTGCCTCGGCTTGGAATTGGAGAACCGCATCCGCACTTCTGGCAATGAAGGTGTGCCTCTTCAGCAATTTCGGCTTTTGGACAGCCGAAAGACACTAGAAAGGCCCGCACCGTCGTTGCTTCAAGATGTCCTTGATCTGGCGGTTGGCCATCAGATCAACTGGAGCGGTTAGGTCCAGGTACCG
>JAATGD010000237.1 GCA_015654965.1 Hyphomicrobiales bacterium | reverse complement strand
TGCTGAAGCACGACTTTGATAGTGATCGACTTGCCACTGGTATAAAGCTCGTCGCGATAAACAGGGCCATTGCTACCCCAGCCGATAACTTCCTTATCTTTGCTTGCGACTTTTAACTTAGGCTCTTTGGCCCATTTTTCGAACGAGGCCTGAAGCTTTCTCAGGCCAGCCTCACCGAGAGCCGGGGCCATTGACTCAATAAGCTCGTCATATTGACCGTATCCATTGTCCTGCAAGACCGAGAAGATTTTCTCAACCAAACGATCAATCGGGACTTTTGCCATGTTTGAAATACGACCGGCGTCTTCGCACGCACTATGGAAGCTTTCTATTAACGCACCGCTCCCGTCATCGGATCGTTCAAATACCGAATCCGCGAGCGAAAGAAACTGCCAGATCAGTTCGAAACCTTCATCCGGATCAGATGGAGCTATCTTTTCAGCAATTGTCTTACGCTGTGTTTCCAAGTCGGCTTTAACTGACTTCACCTTCTGCCAGTCGATCCAGCTTTTCGCACGCGCAATAGCACTCAAGCGCTTGCGGACCTCTCTCGCCAGTTCCGCACTACTTGAATTGCCAACAAGCTCCATACGAAGCAGGCGCTTGTGATTCGCGTTCCCAGTGCTGATCTCGATCAACAACTCTGCAAGTCGCTCCGCACCCAAAGCCTCAAGGTTTTTCGCGTTTAGTGTCGTCTTCGATGCCATTGATTGCCTCTGCTCTCGTCCTTGGCAGACAATAATCAGAACAGGCTTTGAAGCAAGAATGATTGTTTCTGTAGATAAATCCTTGGTTCCCCATCCGGGGCATCCTACGCATGATTTTCAAATTGAACCGGAGATCACATGGCAACCATCCGCAAACTCAGGGGACGCTGGCAGGCACAAGTCCGCAGACGTGGTATGAAGCCGCGCTGCAAATCGTTCGACAGCAAGTCAGAAGCCGAGAAGTGGGCGCGTGAACTGGAAAGCCATGTCGACAAATTCGGCGCTGCACCAGATACGCGTAGCCGAAATAGCCATCCATTTTCATTATTAATGCAATTTCACGCCTTTGATTTGGTGGGCACACCAGCGCCACAAGTAATCAATCCTATCAAATTTACCGCCCTTTTATGGAGCGTCCTTACTTCTCAAGGAGTTGATAACAACGCGGAGAGGTGACAAAGTGGCCCAAGACCCCGCACTCGAAATGCGGCGTGGGGGTAACTCCACCGTGGGTTCGAATCCCACCCTCTCCGCCATTTATTGTTATTTTTCAGATAATTATAACAAATATGGCACTGGAAATCTGTAGAGATTACAGTTTTTTTGGTGGTCCCGAACATCGGGCCACAATCAAGGCACTGATCGGACCGGCGTAACAGTCATCTCCTGCGCCAATTAAAGAGTGCGGGATTACCCTCTCGCCCATAACGTGGTGAAGATGATCCGACGTCCGACCATCAACAATGCACGCTCACGCCGCCTGAGCGCGTCAGGGGAGCAGCGCCTGTCATTCGGCGTGGAATAAGGGCCTTGATAGGGGTTATCGGCATCCAACCGGGCCCCCTTATTAGAGGGTCACATGACCTTCGATTTTCAATCGGAGGTTATCTATTTGGATGCTTGTAGTGGAGACGATTTCAAAGATACGTCGGCTTGCGCGGGTGCAAGGTAAATCGATCAAAGCGATCTGCCGTGAGTTGGGCATATCGCGGAAAGTTGTGCGGAAGGTTCTGCACAGTGAAGAGACGGAGTTCAAATACGAGCGGTCCCGTCTTCGTCCTCCTGGCAAAAACAAAAAGCCTCCCTAGCCTCAGAACGATGAGAGGCACAGGAGGCAACATTGCGCTCAGAATTATGACGGCCACATTGCCGTCAGTCATCAGATTAACGATTGCCTAAAATACGGTCGAGTAACGCAGAATATCAACATTCGGCTTTCAAGGCTCTGGCTTTTACCATCATCATGTCGCTCATTTGCCCCTTGGACTGGTGAACATCTGTTCGAGCCTGCATCGACGTGCAAACGAAGCGAAGACATTATGCCTGTAACCAAGGCTCAATGAGGAGCACGCACCGGGCCTTGGTAAGCCATCCTACTGCCACTCATGCGCGCTGGCGTATCAGTTCCTCATTTGCAAGTCTCGCCAGCGCCAGAAGCTCCGCCTGACCGGCACCGTCCCGCGCCTGTACGGACATGCCCTGAATGATCGCACCGACGAAACGGGCAATCACGGCGGGATCGGCACTGGGGGCCAGTTCTCCCTCAAACTTGGCCCGTTCCAGCCTCTCGCGGATGCGCCTGATGGTGGCTTCCCGCCTGTCCGCAACAATGCGGGCGACAGGATCATTCTCCACCGCGCAGCCGAGTATGGCAGTTGAGATCATGCAGCCCGGCGGGTGCGCCGGATCGGTAAACAGTAAAGCCTGCGCCTCCAGCCAATCCGCCAGCGTATCGAGTGCACCCGGTTTCGCAAGTTGCTCATCGGTCAAGGTTGCGAAACTTATAGCATACCAGCCGAGCGCCTCCCGGTAGAGATCGGCCTTGGAACCGAATGCGGCATAGAGGCTCTGCGGCGTGATCCCCATGGCGCTCGTTAGATCAATGATGGATGCACCCTCATAACCCAATCGCCAGAAGGTCTTGCCCGCCTTCGCCAAAACCTCTGCCCGGTCGAAGGCGGGCGGGCGACCACGGCGGCGCGGGAGAGTATTATTATTTTTCACATCGGTCACTCTAGAAATCCATGGTAATTTGTTTATTATGGAGTGGTCATGGTGATAATATAGGAAGACTTACAATGTGTCAGTACCCTTCACTCGAAACGCGGCTCAATCGGGCCATCGATAGCGCAATTGCGGATAACAGGCTTGTGGGCGCGGTCATTCTCGTTGCCCGGGATGGTGAGATCGCCTATCGGCGCGCTGCCGGGCTTCTTGATCGCGAAGCAGGCACAGCGATGCGAGAGGATGCGATCTTTCGTTTCGCCTCCGTCTCCAAGCCCTTCGTCACGGCTGCGACGATGCGCCTTGCCGAACGCGGCGTGATCGCGATGGATCAGCCTGTCAGTCGATGGCTGCCGGATTTCCGCGCGGCTTTTGGCGGCGATACCCAGTCTGAAATCACGCTGCACCAGCTTCTGACGCATACATCCGGCCTGAGCTATCGCTTCCTTGAACCAGCGGACAGCGACTATCACAGGTTCGATGTTTCAGATGGCCTTGATCAGCCCGGACTCACGATGGACGAAAATCTTCTTCGCCTTGGGCGAGCCTCGCTCGTCTTCACACCGGGCACCGCATGGCGCTATTCGCTCGGCATCGACGTAATCGGTGCTGTGCTGACGGCCGCCACCGGCAAGACACTCGACACCATCATCCGTGAAGAAATAACAGAACCGCTCGGTCTGGCCGACACTGGTTTTTCCGTTGCCGACGACCCATCACGGCTCGCAACGCCCTATGCCGATGGTTCTCATGGTCCCGTGCGGATGGAGGGAACGGTCACGGTGCCGCTGCCACCACAGGCAGGCGACGGCGCCATCAGCTTCACACCGGATCGCATCTTCGATCCATCCTCCTTCCTGTCGGGCGGCGCGGGCATGGCTGGCACGGCGGCTGATCTCCTGAGCTTTCTCGAAACGATCCGCAACGGTGGCACGCCGATCCTGAAACCGGAAACCGTCGCGACTATGACACGCGATCAGGTGGGACCGCAGGCTGAGACGCAGGGACCGGGATGGGGCTTCGGCTATGGCTGGGCCGTGCTCGACAATCCCGCACTGACCGGCACGCCTCAGGCAGCGGGCACGCTGCAATGGGGTGGTGCCTATGGTCATAACTGGTTCATCGATCCAGCGAACAAGCTTTCGGTGGTCATGCTCACCAACACCGCTTTCGAGGGCATGGCGGGCCAGTTCGTTACCGATGTCCGGGATGCGGTTTATGGTTGAGCCGACGTTTTCCGCAAAAGCCCCACTTGTTGCGCTCGCCATCGCTGCTTTCGGAATCGGCACAACAGAGTTCGTCATTATGGGACTGTTGCCGCAAGTCGCCAAAGACCTGCATGTCGGCCTGCCAGCTGCAGGCCTTCTGGTGTCCAGCTATGCGCTCGGAGTTGCTTTCGGCGGTCCGATAATTGGCCTGTTCCTGCTGCGGCTACCGGCACGTGCGACATTGCTCATTCTGATGGGACTGTTCATCGCAGGCAATATCGCTTGCGCCATCGCACCGAGCTATACATTGCTGATGCTGGCGCGGATCGTCACCGCGCTTTGTCATGCCGCATTTTTCGGAACAGGCGCAGTGGTGGCGGCAAGGCTCGCCGCGCCTGGCCGTAGCGCGCAGGCAATCGCACTGATGATAAGCGGCCTGACCATCGCTAATGTCATCGGCGTGCCGCTCGGCACCTTCATCGGTCAGGCCGCAGGCTGGCGCACGACTTTCCTTGCCGTCGCGGCCATCGGCATCATCGCGTTTTTCGGTATAGCGCACCTGCTGCCACAAGTCGAAACAGCCCGTGATCTCGGTCGGGAAGTCCGTGTGCTGAGAGCGCCGCCGGTCTGGCTTATACTCATCATCAGCACACTGGCCTCAACCAGCATGTTCGGCTTCTTCACCTATATCACACCAATCCTGACCAGTCTTGGTGGCGTCGCTGAGAGCAATGTCAGCTACGTGCTGCTGACAGTTGGAATCGGTTTGACGGTGGGGAATTATGCCGGTGCTCGGCTCGCTGACTGGCGCGCTGGCCTCAGCCTTATGTCCGTTCTTCTTGGTGTTGCAATCATGTTGCTGGTGTTTTCCGCATTGGGTCGAACGCCATGGGCGGCGACTGCAATCGTCACCCTTTGGGGCGGATTTGCCTTTGCGGTCTGCGCGATCACGCAAGCCATGGTGGTCGAAGCGGCAAAATCAGCCCCGAACCTCGCCTCCACGCTCAACATCAGTGCATTCAATCTGGGCAACGCCTTCGGTGCTGGTCTGAGTGCTGTTGCGTTGTCGGTCGGGGGGTATGGCCTGCCAGCAATTCCGCTATTGGCCGCCGGGGTCGCAGGACTGGCCGCTGCAACAACGGCAATTGTCGTCGTGACACAACAAAGCCCGGACAAAAAATGCCGGACTGAACCGCTCGGCTACTGATAATGGGAAAACACTATACGACCACCTCGCAAAAGCAGATTCGCAGACACGGGATGAAACCGCGCTGCGAATCCGTCGATGACAAGGCAGAAGCCGAAAAGCGGCTACGTGTTCTGCGCCATTTCAATGTTTCAGGATCAAAGGGCTATATCGGGCACCTTCGGAACCTTCGTTCCATCCTCACTCGGCATGGTCGCGCCATTCTCATTCACCACTGGCGATGGAATTGCAAGTTGCAGTGCGCTTTCCGTTTCGGCCCAGATTTTGGCGATAAGCGCGGGATCGTCATTGAGTTGGTTGCCGTAGCTAGGCACCATCTCCCGTAGTCTTGCCTGCCACTCAGCTGTTTCGATCCGGTCCGGGAAAGCTTTTTTGAGGAGATTGAGCATGATGGACGGCGACGTCGATGCGCCCGGCGACGCTCCGAGAAGCGCGGCAATCGATTTATCTTCGGACACCACGATTTCCGTTCCCAGATTGAGCACGCCGCCTTTCTCGGGATCATTCTTGATGATCTGAACGCGTTGACCGGCCTGCCATTCGCGCCAATCTTCATCCTTCGCTTCTGGCATATAGGCGCGCAATTCCTGCATCCGGTCGCTCTTCGACATCATCAATTGCTCCGCCAGATATTTGACGAGCGCCATCTCGTCCCATCCTACATTCGCCATCGGCAGAATATTGGAAGGGCTTACGGAATCTGGCAGATCGAATATGGAACCATTCTTGAGGAACTTGCTCGACCACGTGGCAAAAGGTCCGAAGAGGAGCACGCGCTTGCCATCCAGAACGCGAGTATCAAGATGTGGCACGGACATTGGCGGCGAACCGACATCTGCCTTGCCATAGACCTTGGCGAGATGACGATTAACAATTTCGGGTTTTTCGGCAATCAGGAATGCGCCGCCAACCGGGAAACCGGCATAGGCACCGGCTTCAGCTATCCCCGAGAGCTGCAACAACGGCAGAGCAGCGCCACCTGCACCGATGAATACAAAGCGTGCATCGACGGTTTGAACCTTTGAATCATCCGCCGTGTTGAAGGCGGAAACACGCCATGTGCCATCCGGGTTGCGTGTAATCGAACGCACTTCATGATTGGTTGTTTTGGCAAAATTGGGCGATGCAAGCAGGTGTCCGAAAAACTGCTGCGTGATCTCTCCGAAATTCACATCGGTACCAAGTTCCGAACGCGCTGCCGCGATCTTCTGATCGGGATCGCGCCCCTCGATCATGACCGGAACCCATTCCGCAATACGCTTCCTGTCCGTGCTATATTCCATTCCCGAGAAGAGAGGACTTGCGGAAAGCGCCTCCACCCTCTTGCGAAGATATTCGATATTTTCGTCACCCCAGACCAGATTCATGTGCGGGGTTGAATTGATGAAGGAGCGCGGATTTTCGAGAACCCCGCGCCGAACCTGATGCGACCAGAATTGCCGTGAAATCTGGAATTGCTCGTTAATCGCCACCGCTCGACTTATCTGGACATTGCCGTCCTTATCCTCGGGCGTGTAATTAAGCTCGCAAAGAGCGGAATGCCCGGTCCCGGCATTGTTCCAGCCATTTGAGCTTTCCTGCGCGACATCATCAAGCCGCTCAAAAATCTCAAGCTTCCAATCCGGCTCGAGTTCCGACAACAAAACGCCAAGCGTCGCACTCATGATCCCGCCACCGATGAGCAGGACATTGACCGACCTGTCGGCCTTTTCCGCACGATACTGATCGCCTGTCAGCCATTTATAGCCCAAAAAGGCAACACCGGCACCCAAAGCCGAGGCGAGAAGCCTGCGTCGCGTGATCCTCAGAGGGGAGCCATCCGTCTTGCGTTTCGTGTATCCAGTGTCATTGTCATTGCTTTTTGACAAACTTATTCTCCGAAATGGGTCATTGGGGGGATGAGACCGTTTCTCAATCGATCAGGATGCCCACAGGCATAGCCTCAATCACGTGAATGCCCGCGATATATGCGTGGTGCGACATTTTGTCAAATAAGGGCGCAAGGGAGCGGCAAGTGCAAGTCACAAGTGGTTCATCCTTCCACCATGCCACTCTCTATTCCAGGGATCGGCCTTGCACGCCCACTGCGTCTCTTTGCATGATCTTCAAACCCAATTGGAGATCATATGGCAAAGATCAGTAAATTCGATGAGGAGAAGCAGGACGCTGCAGGGATGCGAAGTTGTATCTTCGCCATATAAGCGGGCCGGACCGGGCAGATCGGCAAGCGTGCTTGCAACTATTTATCGATTGATTATCAGACGGACTTGGCTGCAATCACGAAGACATTGAAATTTTGGTACGCCCAAGGGGAATCGAACCCCTGTTTGCGCCGTGAGAGGGCGAGCATCTTGAATTACCACATTTCGCGATTCACCGTTGTTAACCGCCTTTGTTCTCCTCATGTTTTCATTGCGTTCACGGTCTTGATAAATTATCTTCATGATTGACCGCCACTCTACGTGGCTGCTTATTTGACGGTTATTAGACAACTTTTGTGAAACCATGTCCAAGACGCTGCAAGAATCTCCGCTCACCACACCAAACGCCCGCAAAGGATTGCCTGTTGGGAAACACTGGCGAAGCGTCAGCGCGGATGTGCACCTTGGATATCGCAAAGGAAAGCGCGCCGGTCGCTGGTTTGTGCGGTGGCGTCTTCCAGATGGCAGATACAAGCAGGAAGGTATCGGAGCGGCAGATGATGGCATTGCGGCGGATGGCTTAGAAACCTTGAATTTCGAGCAAGCCAAAAGCAAAGCCTCTCATCACGTCGAGCAAGTGCGCCAGCGGGAGCGAGATGCAGGCAAGGAGCCTATTCCTACAATTCGCGAGGTCGTTGAGGTTTATATCGCAAAGAGAAAGGCGCGTGCCGAAAAGCAAGAAGGCGCACGCCCACGCGATGCCGAGGGTCGGCTGACACTGCATGCTCTATCGCATTCCATCGCTGAAATGCGCTTGGACAAACTATCCGATGAAGACCTTGCCGACTGGCGCGCAGGATTGCCGGAGAGCCTTGCCAGTTCGAGCGTTCGCCGGATCGTGAACGATTTCAAAGCCTCGCTCAACGGAGTGCCGCCTAAAATCCTCAAGCGCCTACTGGAAATGCAAAAGCTTGGGTATGAGACAGAGAAAGCGCGGCGTGATGCAACGGCTCCAGTCAAGCCGAACATTATCAATGCCGGAGACGGCCAGCTTTATAATGCCGATAACGGCGCATTCATTAGCGCCCCAAATGCTGGCAGAACAAAGGTTGGTGAAGACATTACCTCACGGCAAGCGGCGGCGACTGACCTTGGTTTAAAGCCGGGTGACCCGGCATATCAATCTTATGTCCTGACCGGGAAGATGCCACGTGAGGACCAAAGTCCACTCACGGCCACAGACAAGAAAGCCATTCTTGAAGCGGACGAGGCCGTAGCAGCCGCAGAAAATTCTATATCAGCCCTTCGCGGCATTCTCACGCCCGGTACAGATGGGCGCTCATTGAACGATAAGGCGAGCTATGGGTGGGGAGCAGGTGCACAATCTTTCCTTGCTCGCAATGACCCGACTGGTTTCTTTGATGATGATAAGGGGCAAGCTACAACGGAACTTGATAACATCGTTCAGACGAACGCCTTGCAATCGCTGAAATCCATATTCGGCGGCAACCCGACCGAAGGTGAGCGGGCAATTCTGCTCGATATTCAGGGTAGCAGCAGCAAATCACCTGCCGAGCGTAAAGCCATTTTCGAGCGAGCAATTACCATGGCAGAGCGACGACTGGCCTTTAATCAGCAGCGTGCGGAAGAACTTCGCGGCGGTACTTTCTACAAGCAGGGTGGTAGCAATGCCTCCGGTGGCAGCGGTGTAAACATCAACGGTTAGCCTATCAGCGGCAGGTGGTCACCATCCCTACAGCAAACTGAGATAGGCAAGCGGTGACAGAGCGAGAACCATTCCGATGAACGCAGGGAAGCTGCGCCAGTAGGTCAGCCCCCATAACCCGAATACAAGCGCTACGGGCGCGGTGAAGATGCAGAATATAACCAGATAGCCGTCATTACCGACACCGAACATCACGACGCCAAAGAAGATAAACGCCGTCAGTCCGCCAAATGCCAGTGACACGACGGCAGATAGGCACCAGTCCTTTTTGCGGATCACTTTCCTCATCATCGGTTCGTCTAGACTCAGCGCAAGAGCCGAAGTTTCATAGCGGTACCGCCAGCACGGTAAAAAGCGCCGTCCCGTCTCGATCCAGTTCCTCGACCTCGATAGGATAGGTTTCACCGTCTGATGATTTCAGACTGATAGCCGAGCCACTCACGGCACCCGCTATAATCGCCTTGTCTCCCCAGAGCTTGCCACGTTTTGTAAGGTCTGGCCCATCTGCCGGAACGGCAACGCTGTATTCCACCAAGCCCTTGTCTATGCCGTCGCAAATCAGATTGGCCGATCCGGTTTTGATTGAAACGCTCATTGTTCCTCCGTGCATTGGTCTAAATTCGAGCGGACCATACAGGAAGCACCGTTTTCTGAAAACATCAGGATTGAGCCGATCAGATCAGTAAAATAGTGGCGGTTACTGAACCAGCCCTTCTACACAAAATGGATAGGACGCTTCGCCCCCGTTTTGATTTTCTGCGCAATACGCGCACGGGCGAGGCAGTTTGATTTAATATCAAAGTTTATCAATCAGAGGTGCGCCTTGCGGGTATCGGGTGGCACCGCGACAGCTTGACAGACTATCGCACCCTAATGAGCTAAAGGGAGCGTCGTCGCACCGAAAATAGCCATCTCAGAAACCGTTTATTTGACGGTTATTAGACAACTTGCTTCGGGATATATCTAAGTGATTGAAATCATTGGTACGCCCAAGGGGAATCGAACCCCTGTTTGCGCCGTGAGAGGGCGCCGTCCTGACCGCTAGACGATGGGCGCATAGCATCAACAGGTGGTTCATATAGTCGGCATCGCAAAAAAGCGCAATGCTTGCATCATAACAATATGAACCGCGGACAATAAAACCGGTCAGCCATAAAGCTGACCGATCCTTTTATTGTGATTATTCGACATTGCCGAGCTTGATACGACCAACCACGCGGGATTGGCGATAGTCGTAAATGATAAGCTCCGTACCGCCATCGGGCAGAAGGGTTTCCATCGAAAGAAGATCACCCGACAGGCTCTGCGATAAAAGACGCGTACCCGCAGGAAGGTTGATCTGCGATTCAATGAGTTTCGGTGGCTCCGGCTTGACAGGTTCGGCGGCGACCTGTCCCGGTATATCGGAGCGTGTTTCTTCCGCTTGAGGGGTTTCGGGTGCTCGATTGATCTTGTAGACAACCGCGATCAACACCGCCATAAGACCGATCAGCATCACGCCGATGGAAACGGCAAGCAGCCGGATCATCTTGCGGCGCACACGTTCCATTGCGGGATCGAGCGGGGGCTCTGTCGGTTCGTCCTGATAATAGCCCTGCTGATAATCCTGATATCCCGAATCCTGCTGATTCTGATATCGCGGATAGTTTGGATCCTGCATTGAATAACTCCGGTTCATGCACCAGTTTGGCCCTGTCTGGCCCAGCCTGTGACGTGATAATGAAGGGAAGAGACAATTGAAAGAACTAATTGCCGCCCCCGATGCTACGGGCAAGAGACTGGACCAGTGGCTGGCCTCTGCACTTGGACCGGAACTCTCGCGCTCCCGCGTCCAGTCCCTGATCATTGACGGTCATGTGACCATCGATGGCATCCCCGCCCGGGAAACGAAACAGAAGCTGCGCGAAGGCATGAAGATCGCCATCGTGCTGCCTGAACCTGAGCCTGCCGAGCCATTGGGAGAGAACATTCCCCTCACTATTCTCTACGAGGATGATGATCTCATCGTGATCGACAAGCCCGCGGGGCTGGTCGTCCACCCCGGCAATGGCAACTGGACGGGAACGCTTGTCAATGCCCTCATATATCATTGTGGCGATAGCTTGTCGGGAATT
>JAATGD010000108.1 GCA_015654965.1 Hyphomicrobiales bacterium | reverse complement strand
GCACTGGCAAAGGTCGCCGGGGAACGCGGGACATTGATCCGCGTGCTGATTGATCTTGATATGGGTCGGCATCGCTCCGGCTTGTCGGAGTCGGCAGAGATTGCCGCACTTGCCATGGCCATAGAGCAGACTGCGAGCCTTCAACTGGTGGGGCTACAGGCCTATGCCGGACATCTGTCGCATCGCGCCGATCTCGCCGGTCGTGTTGCTGGTTCGGGCGAAGCGGCTGTCCGTATCCGCCCGGCGCTTGCGGTCATTACTGCCTTCATGCATGGGCAAAAGCCCGTGGTGACCGGTGGTAGCACTGGTGCCTTTCTGCAGGAAACATCACTTGATCTCTATACCGAACTCCAATGCGGCAGTTATGCGTTGATGGATGCCGAGTATGATGTCGTTGATCCGGATGGATTGGCAAGACCGCTGTTTCCGACCAGTCTTTTTGCCGCCGTACGTGTGATCAGTGCCAATCATTACGGCCTTGCCACGACTGATGGCGGTGAAAAGCGCTTCGTCGCCAAGCATGGCACCGCGCCGGTGATAAGGCGCGGCGGCCTGCCCGGTGCCACCTACAAGCCGACCAGTGATGAGCACGGCACGGTGACGCTTGCCGATGGTGAAACCCTGCCTGTCGGTTCGCTTCTGGAACTGCAGGTGCCACATTGCGATCCCACTGTGAACCTCTACGATTTCATCCATGTGGTCCGCGACGACGTTCTTCTGGACATATGGCCGGTCGACGCCCGCGGCGCGTGAGCTCGCCTCTTCGGAGGCCAACACTCTTGAATATCTAAATGACCAGCCATGATGGCGGTGCCAGCCATACGCTGTCCGTGTTCGGAAATCCTCACCCGGTCGGATGACTGAAATCCGGATCAACCAGCAATCGGTTCATCCACGGCATAGGTAATCTGCACCTCGCGCGTGAAAATTGCCGTGCCGCTGACGAGCGGCGCCATCTGTGCATCGCTCAATACAAAGTCGCGGACGAGAACCGGTGTGTCAGGTCTGATCAGGAGTTGACTTGCAGTGGCTGGCGAAGCGGCATCGGCACGAATGACGCCCTTGATGTGAGCAACTGGTCGACCTGATTCAGCAAGTATTGTGAACATGGGGAATCGTGACAGAGCGTCGATGGTCAGCGTCTGGCCAAGGTCGATCGGGATGTGACGGATTTCGTGTACGGTTGGCGTCCCGTCAACTACGCGCACCCGTTCAAGCCGGAAGATGTCGTCACCGACTCCGATATGCAACTGCTCTGCAACATCCTGCGAACACGGTATGCGGGTAAACCCCAGAAGGCGGAATTCAATTTTTGCACCATGTTCAATGACTTCTTCATCAAATGATTTAACGATGCTGGTATGCTGGGTGACGCGGATTTCCTTGCGGGCGACAAACGTTCCCTTGCCCGCAATGCGGTTGATCCGCCCATCGGATACAAGCGCGGACAACCCGTGAACTACCGTGTTGCGCGTAACGCCGAAGCGTTTGGCAAGCTCCGTCTCGGAAGGGAGCAGGTCGCCGGAACGGTATCGTCCGGCTGCGATTTCAGACAATAGAAAATGTCTAATCTGTAGATATGCAGGTTCCTTGAACTCGCTCATCGAATACACCTAAACTTGATTACGCAAGTTTAGAGATTCAGGAGAATTAGGCAATAGTTTATCGGCTGTTTTCATGATTTGCTGTTGTCTATTGAAATCACTCAACATAATTTTCGGTCGGGCTTTTAGAATTGAAACAGCGCGAATTTACGGAAGAGTCCAAAGGAGAAGCCGCTCGTATTTTAACGACGAGTGATCGCAGCCTTTCATCGGTTGCCGACGACCTTGGCATTGGCAAGTCAACATTTGGCTGCTGGTGGCGCAATTTTGCTGAGAAATATCTGCTTTCTGGTTCGCATGAGGACATGGGCCAAGAGCCAAGAGCTTGCTCGACTTCGCATAGAAAATGAACTCCTGCGTCAGGAGCGCGACCTTTTAAATTGAAGCAGGGTAAGAAAACGATCCAGTATATCGTTTTTCCTGCGTAACGCGACGGCTATAACTTCTCGGTGGAGAGTAATCGGCGGAACGTATAACTGGGACGGCGAAAGATATTCAATCTATGGCGAAGGGACGCTCAATACTGGGCTGAAGCATTTCGGCGACAATTATTCCTATAAGTGATCGGCGCGGTCTGCGCGTAAGGTGGTGAGGCAAGCGTGAAAACTGGAGTCCCCCCCATAATGGTTTGCTCATCGGGTTGATCCGGACATAATCCCTCTTGAATATACGAGGAAAGCCTCTTCCAGTCCGTTGGGCTGAGGGCTGCGCACCGATATTCTGCGCCACAGCATACCGTTAGAGTTACAGAGAACAGGTATATATTTTTCAATCACATCATTGTTCGTACTTGATAGAATCTTCTATCTTGATTAAAGAACTCAAGTTATATCAATGTGATGAGAATTACCGTGATGTCAGTTTCAAGGCTTTTGAAAATCCTCGGGAACTTTGTGTTTCTGACGATCGTCTTTCATGCTTTTTCATGCGCCGCTTTCGCACAGGCCATTGATTTTTCGGATCAAAACGGTCGGCCGGTGCATCTCGACAAGCCGGCAGGCAGGATTGTTTCCATCGTCATTCCCATGGCTTCGACCCTGATCGCGCTAGATGGTGCGACGACCAAGCTGGTGGGCATGAACCCGACCGCAAAGTCGGCGATTCTTGAAGGCATACTTGGCAAGATATTCCCCGAAGCAAAGGACATTGCATCGGACGTGACAGCGGCCAACTTCACGCCGAACGTCGAGGCGCTGACGGCGGTCAATCCCGATCTCGTCATCCAGTGGGGCAATTACGGCGATGATATCGTAACACCGCTGACCAATGCCGGGCTGAACACCATGCTGATCCGTTACGGCACGGAGGAACTGGCGCGCGATTACATGACCATGGCCGCCAGGGCCATCGGCCGACCCGAGCGCATCACACCGCTGGTCGAGTGGCGCGACAGGGTCGAAATGGAGATGCGGGCCAAGGCGGCAGGCATTCCCGAGGACAAGAAACCACGTGTGCTTTATCTCGGCCGCGCCCTGTCGCAGATCAGCGCTTCCGGTACCAAGGGCAATTACAATGCCTGGTATATCGAGCTGGCAGGCGGGCGCAACGCATCGGAATCGCTCAACGGATCGGTGACGATCAACAAGGAACAGATCGCAGAGTGGAACCCCGATGTCATCCTGCTCAATGCCTTCGAGGCGGAGCTTGGAACGGACTGTGTTTACAAGGATCCTATTCTTTCGATGACCAATGCCGCCATGTCCCGTCGCGTCTACAAGATGCCGCTGGGCGGCTATCGCTGGGACCCGCCCAATCAGGAATCGCCGCTGACATGGATGTGGCTCGCCAATCTTCTGCATCCCGATATCTTCAATTACGATCTGCGCAGCGAGATGAAGACGGCCTACAAGGTTCTCTATGACTACACCCTGAGCGAAGCGGATATCGACGACATTCTCTGGATGCCGATGCAGACGAATGCGGCAGGCTATGCACGGTTCGCGGCCAAGTGAATGCGGCTCTCGCGGGCATGAAAATATAAGGTAAAACCTTGACATCGCATCAAATTCCTCTGTCTTCCAATCCGGCTTCCAGCGAGCCGGACCGGAAGGGGACATTCTTTGGAAGAAGCGCGATATTCGTGCTTCTTTCGATCTTGCTGTTTGCGGCGGTCGCTGTCAGTCTTTGTGTCGGCCGGTTCAGCGTGCCTTTGGCGCGCGCGCTCGACATTCTCTGGCATGGCGTCCAGCATCCGTTTACGCTGCCGGTTGCCATCGATGAACGGATCGTACTTCTGGTGAGAGCGCCGCGCGTTTTGCTGGCGGGGCTGTCCGGCGCGGGGCTTGCGGTTTGCGGCGCGGCCTTGCAGGGCGTTTTCCGCAACCCGCTGGTGGCTCCCGATATTCTGGGCATATCGCAGGGAGCGGCCTTCGGCGGTGCGCTGGGGATCATGCTGGGTGTATGGGGCTTGCCATTGATCACCATGGTATTCGTTTTCGGGCTTATGGCGCTGCTCGTCGTCGGGCTGCTGTCGCGCATAGACGGGCGTACGGAAACGGTCACCGTGATCCTGTCAGGCTTGGTGGTCAGTTCGATTTTCTCCGCGCTGGTTTCCATGCTCCAGTTCGTCGCCGATCCCAATACCTCGCTGCCGGCCATCGTCTACTGGCTGATGGGGTCTTTCGCCACGGCCACGTGGGAGCGCACGCTTGTCGCCCTGCCGGGACTTGTGATCGGCATCGCGCTGCTGGTGTCCCTGAGGTTCCGTCTCAACGTCCTGTCGCTCGATGAAAATGAAGCGCGAAGCCTCGGCGCGAATACGGAGCGGGAGCGCTGGCTCATTTTCTGCATCGTCGCGGTTCTGGTCGGCAGTCAGGTCGCCGTTTCGGGTATCGTGGGATGGGTCGGTATTGTCATTCCGCATGCGGCGCGGCTGATCGTCGGGCACGACCATCGCTCGCTCCTGCCTGCATCGGTCCTGCTGGGCGCGACATTCATGGTCGTCATCGATACGCTGGCAAGAACCGCAACCGCGGCGGAAATACCGCTGGGCGTCATCACGGCCTTGATCGGCGCGCCGGTCTTCGCCTTCCTGTTGCGGCAGCGCAGCCGCATGGCAGGTGTCGAATGATCGGGCTTGAGGGCGCAAGCGTCAGTTTCGGCCAGCGGCAGATATTCGACGATCTGTCCTTTCACGCGCCTATCGGGCGTACGCTGGCAATATTGGGGCCGAACGGGCGCGGCAAGACCACGACGTTGCGCGCCATGCTTGGTTTTCAAAAGCTGGCAAAGGGCAGACGCATCGCGCCAGAAATAGTTGGTTATGTGCCGCAGATCGCCTCGAAAAGGCACCGGCTCAGGGTTGTCGATATTGTTGTCATGGCGCGCGCCCGCGCCCTGGGCCTGTTTCGCCAGCCGCGCGTGGAGGATTTTGAGGCCGCGCGTGCCGCGCTGGACAAGGTGGGGGCGCTGGCCTTCGAGCGGGCGTTCTTCGACCGTCTTTCGGGCGGCGAGCGGCAACTGGTCCTGCTGGCGCGGGCGCTTCTGACCGGCTCACCCGTTCTGGTTCTGGACGAGCCTGCGGCGGCGCTGGATCTGCGCAACCAGAAAAGGCTTCTTACGCTCCTGCAAAAATTCCGGCTCGATGGCGACAAGGCGATCATCTTCACGACGCATGAACCCAATCACGCATTGGCCGTCGCCGACGATGCGCTGCTGATGCTGCCGGACGGCGAATACATCAACGGGCCTGTGGAAGAGATGATCACCCTTTCCAATCTTGAACGGCTTTACGGCGTTTCCATGCGCGAGGTTGATCTGAACGGCGGAGCTGGCCAGCGCCGCCGCGCTGTGCTGCCGGCTTTTATAGGGGCTGACGCATCATGACAGTCATCATGGTTCAATCGCATTATGCGGAAGACGGCAACCCCATGCCGATGGCATTTGCCGAGGCAGTCCGGCAGGGGCGCATGAAGACTATCCGGCAAACGGATATCGATGACGATGTCATTCGCGGTGCGACGGGGCTGATAACCTCCATGCATCTCGACCAGATCGGCTGGATGGCGCATCGTGATGCGCTGGCTGGCTTTCTAGATGCTGGCGGGCGCTGGTTCTTCAATGGCCATGTCATGCGCAATTTCATCGATGGCATGGATATCTACCGCCCCTTGATGAACGCCCGGCGTAGCGATCTCGCCCTGACGCGCCTGCATGACCATACCATTTTCGACGGGATTGATCTGGCGACGATTGCTACCAACCGTGGCGTGGCGGGGTTTTATGGACGCGGCTGTAATCCTTTGCCGGAGCGGTTGGATTCAGGCGCAAGCGCCGTTGCCGTGACAGGCATCGGGCCGCAGCAATTGCCGATAGACTGGTGCTGGCGGCTCGCCAGGGACGGCGTTCCTGCGGGACAGATATTTTCCCATGCGGGCAATAATCTATGGGGCAGCGGCGATGATGCGGCGACGCGTGATCTGCTGGCACGCCGCGTCGTGCAATGGTGCCTTGGGGAGATCGGCTGATGTCACTGCTCTGTATCCATCCCGGCGCTTATTACCATATCGAAAGTCTGGAAGCGGAGCGCTATGTCCGTTATTTCGGCCGTCTGGTGCGGCCGGAAGACCTTCAGGACGTCGATCTTGCAGACTATCCGGCCTTGCTCATTCCCTGCCGCACGCCTGCGCATCGCATGATGGAACACAAGCAGCAACTGGCGGACTATCTTCAATCCGGCGGGACGATTATCGCCACCGGCGAAAGCCATAGCGAGCTTTTCCTTCCGGGTATCAGTTTTACGCCGCAGCCGACGAACTGGTGGTGGTGGCTGGAGCCGCAGGCTGATCTGGGCGTGCGTATCGCCGCGCCGGAGCATCCGCTTTTCAGGCACCTGAACCAGTCGGATCTGTCCTGGCACCTGCATGGCTGGTTCGACGTCGCGGATGGTGTCGAGGTGCTGGCGGTGAACGGGGATGGCAAGCCGATACTTTATATTGATGAGGTGTCGACGCCCGGCCGTCTCGTGATTACCAGTCTCGATCCATTCTATCATCACGGCTCGCATTTCATGCCTGCCACGACGCGGTTTCTGGACGGCTTCCTGCCATGGGTGCAGGAAACATTCGTCAGGCCGCAGACCATATCGAAATGAAAGACAGGCAAATTATGAATGAGACAGTGCTGACCGTGATCGAGGAAGGTCGCACCTTGCGGTTTCGCTTCGGCGATCTTCTGCTTTTCCATGGTGGCGGGTTTCCGGGCGGCGTCGCTCATGCCTTCAAGGTGATGGAACTGTGCCTGCCATTACTCAGTCCGGATCAGCCGCCCGAACGCCGCGAGATCGCCATACGCACGGCATTTCGGGGTCCGGGCGCGCGCGATGCGTTTGAAATGGTGACGCGCTGCGTCAGCGGTGGGCGTTATACGATCAATGAGACGCTTGAGATGCCGGAACGGGGCACGATACTTTTCCGCTATGTGTTTGAGCTGAGCTATCGTGGCCGCAGCGTCGCGGTTCGCATCAGGGAAGGTCATGTGCGCGAGGAGTTCATCCTGCTGGGACAGAAGCAGGGGCGGACTGACGAGGAAGAGCGGCGCCTTACGTGGCTCAAAGAGGAAATGGCGGAACGCTTGCTGGCGCTGCCTGCTGCTGGAGTTTATGAGGTTTTTGCATGAAATCTTACGCCTTTTTTATAACTATTATAATGAAAAAACAAAGAGTTGTATAAATTACAATAATCATTGACCCTCTTCATTTCGATAAATACTAGATTAGAAAAGTCATATTTATCGGATGAGTGAGTCCATGGATGCCAGCGTTGGAATTGTTGCCGGACGAAAAGAGAGTGTTTCAAGTGCGGGATGTCGGAAGCGCAGGGTATTATCGGCGCTTCTGGGTTCCGTCAGCATTCTCGCCGCGTGCGCTGGCGGTGCCTCCGCCCAGGAAGCGGTCAAGACCGGCGATGAGGCGGCCATCCGTCTCAAGACCATCGAGGTAAGCACGGGGCAGGGCAAGGGCCAGCGCCCCACGGCGACGGAGCCTATGGGCGCTACCTTTGCCGAGCCGGAATCGCCGCGTCAGATCAGCCAATCCATCAGTGTCGTCGAGCGTTCGTGGATCGACATGACGACGCCGCAGGGGACGCTGGATGTGCTGGCCCGCGCGCCGGGCGTGACGGTCAACCGCAGCGGCGGCATCGGGGGACAGATTTATCTGCGCGGTTTCGATTCCAACAACTGGCGCTCCAGTTTCTATATCGACGGTGACCGCTTTCGCGGGCGCAACACGCTGCAATATATGCTCATCGCGCCGGAAGAGATGGAGCGCGTCGAGATCATCCGCGGACCGGCATCGGTGCTGTACGGCAGCGATGCCCTTTCGGGCGTGGTCAATGTGATCACCCGCAGGCCGCATCTGGATACGTCCGGCGACTGGCGTCTGGCAGGCGGTGGCACGTCCGTTTCCTACGGCACGAATGGAAACAGGGTCGTGGTCTCGCAGGATCTGACATTCGTGGGGCATGGTTTCGATCTGACGGGTTCGCTGACGGGAAGGCGCGCGGACGACTATGACACGCCGGACGGAACGGCGCGTAACAGCGATTACAAGACACTTGGCGGCAGCATCGTGCTCGGCTACACGCCGGAGGCGGGGCAGCGGTGGGAAATTTCCTATCGCGACCAGTATGTCGAAGACGGGCGGGCAGGTGGAACGGGCGGTGTGCCGGGTTATCCTAATCGCCGGGCGCGAGAGGACCCGCTTCAGGTCCATATGGGCCGTATTGCCTATAGTGGCGATTTCAGCGAGGGTCTGTTCGATCACATTGATGGCAGTCTCTATGTCAACAAGTTCTATACGGAACTGGATGTCACGGCCGACACTTTCAATTCGGCGGGCAATCTGACGAAATCTGTCCGTACGCGCTCCTATGTCACTGATCCTCTGGTCGTGGGTGGTCGCCTGCGAGGCAGTATGCCGTGGGAGACCGGCGCGTTCGGGAATGGCAAGACGACCATCGGCATGGATTTCGTGCACGAAAACCGCGCCGGTTCCGAGAGTTCCTCGGTGACGACGAATTACAATGCCTCGAGCGGGGCGGTGACGAGCACGACGAGCACGGCACGTACGAAATCGGGTCCGGACACCAGCCAGACCAATATTGGCGCCTATGTTCTCAATGAATGGACGCCCATCGATCCCCTGACGATTTCGCTTGGCGGACGCTATGACTGGTTCCGCACACAGAGCGACCTCGAACCGCTTTCCAGCAAGATTCTTCCCTATTTCGTCGACAATAATGATGCGCGGGATTCTGCCTTCACGGGTGGTGGCGGTGTCGTCTATCGCCTGACGCCGTCGCTGGATCTCGTCGGCAATATCGGGACTTCGTACCGCTATCCGCAGAACTCGGAAATGTTCGCCTTTTCCGCAGGCTCGACGCTGACCATCCCTAATCCCGAGTTGAAGCCGGAGGAGGGCGTTTCTTATGAGGGTGGGTTCAAGTGGCACGGCGACGATGTCGGCATTAACCTGACGGCGTTCCACAGCGAATTCAAGAACCTGATCGTCACCAAGCAGAACGTGCTTTATGAGGGTGAATACGTCAATCAGCGGCAGAATGTGGATCGGGCGGAGATGAACGGTCTCGAAGTCGAGGCGCTCTGGCAGATAACGTCCTCTATAAATCTTTCCGGCAAATTGACGGCCCTGCGCGCAACCGACAAGGACACTGGCGAAAGCCTGCCCTATATCGCGCCCTATACCGGCAGCGTGGCCCTGCAATATGCGCCACCGGAGAAAGGCTATTCCCTGTTGGCCAATGTTGACTGGGCTGCGGCCAAGACACGAATATCGGATGAGGAATACACGACTCCGTCCTATGCGGTCGCAAATATTTACGGCCGTTTCGATCTGGGAACGCTGGTCTCTCCCACCTATAACGGGGCGTTCCTGACACTGGGTGTCGAAAACCTGTTCGATAAGGAATATGCCAGCCCCGGCACGACGGTAAATGTCGCCTATGACCGCAGCATCTACAATCCTCTGGTGGAACCGGGCCGCAATTTCACTCTCAAACTGGAGCGACGCTTCTGATTGACTGACCGAATTTGCAATCGGTTCTCGATACTGTGCTCGTCGCAGACCCGGTTGAAGATGTGATGGAAGGCGTATTTATGCCGCTCCTGCTTTGTGAACTGGAGCCGTTATCGGTGAGGATGATGTGGTGGATATCGTAGGGTAAGGCTGTGATCAGACTGCGCATCAGCTCTCCAATAAATCAGGGCAAGTCCAAACAGAGGCTTCCTGATTTGGAAGAGTCCGATTACTCGAAAACGATAACCTGTCTGATCGCTTTGCCCTGATCGAGAAGATCAAAGCCTTCATTGATTTGATCAAGTGTCAGAATGCCGGTCAGAAGCTTGTTTACGGGAAGTTTTCCGGCTTCATAAAGCGCAATATAGCGCGGTATATCGCGCTGGGGTACGCAAGACCCCATATAACTACCTTTAACCGTGCGCTCGTCTCCAACCAGATTGACGGCTGGTATTTTGAATTCTGAATTTGGTGCGGCAAGACCTGCGGTTACAGTCTGACCACCGCGTTTGGTAATTTTGTAAGCGAGTTCAAAGGCGGGTACGGCACCTGCAAGTTCCACAGCATGATCAACGCCCCCACGCGTATCAGAGCGGATTTTTTCGATGATGCCTTCTTCGCTGGCGAGATATGTTCTGGTTGCACCAAGCTCAGCCGCAATCGCCAGTTTTTCATCGGACAGGTCAATAGCGATGATTTCAGTGGCCCCTGCTGCCACTGCACCAAGGAGCGCTGCTAGACCAACGCCGCCCAAGCCTACGATTGCAACGCTCTGTCCCGGTTGCACCTTGCAGGTGTTGATGATCGCGCCCACCCCGGTCTGGACTGCACAGCCGAAGAGTGCGAGTTCAGAAAATGGCAGGTTAGCATCAACCTTCACGACAGAGTTGCGTGAGATCACGGCATATTCCGCATATGCCGAGACACCGCAGTGATGATAAATATCTTCGCCATCCGCAAAGTCGTGAATACGGATTGCGCCTGACATCAATACGCCATTGCCATTGGCAACAGCTCCCGGAATACACAGCGCAGCACGGCCTTCCGCACAGGGAAGGCAATGTCCGCATGTGGGCTGGAAGGTCATGACAACCCGGTCACCTTCCTTCAGGTCCGTAATTGCAGAACCAGCCTTGATGACAGTTCCTGCGGCTTCGTGCCCCAGCACCATCGGCGTTTGTCTTGGACGGTTGCCATTGATAACCGACAGGTCAGAATGACAAAGACCCGCAGCGCCGATCTTGATGAGCAATTCTTCCGAGCCTGGCTCATCCAGTTCGACATCTTCAATGACGAGAGGACGGGTCTGGGCATAAGGAGCCGAAACGGGAGAATGTCTGAGAACGGCAGCGCGGGTTTTCATCAAGCTTGTTCCATATCCTGAAATCTGACGGTCAAAACGCCTTTTGTTCTTTTAAGGGCAATCTTATCAAGATCAGACCGTTCGTCCACCATCGACAGGCAGCAGAACACCCGTGATGAAGGCTGCGTCATCGGATGCCAGATAAAGTGTTGCACGGGCAATATCATCTGGACGCGACATACGCCCCAGCGGGATTGTCGCGACAAATTTTGCCCTGTTTTCCGGTGTGTCGGGCTGGCCCATGAATGATTCCAGCAGACCCGTTTCGCCCATGACCGGACAAATCGCATTGACGCGGATTTTGTCCGGCGCAAGTTCAACCGCCATCGATTGTGACAGGATATTCACCGCACCCTTGGTCGAATTATACCAGGTCAATCCCGGACGCGGTCTTATTCCCGCAACGGAACCGATATTGACGATTGAACCGCCGCCATTCTGGCGCATCAATGGTACGATAACATTGGAGATATGATAGATCGATTTTACGTTGATGGCGTAAACACGATCAAATTCCTCTTCTGTCACTTCAAGCATGGGCTTGTTACGGTGCGTCCAGCCTGCATTGTTGACAAATATGTCAGGAGTGCCGAAAGCAGCGGACATTTTGTGAACGGCCTGCTCGATCTGCTCCCGCGAAGTGACATCAGCAGCCAGTGCGATGGCATTCTCACCAATCTCTGCCGCTACCCGCTCGGCAGCATCCTCACGCAAATCAAGTACGCCAACCTTTGCGCCTTCATCAGCGAAGAGCTTGGCAATACCCTCGCCAAAACCACCACCTGCGCCGGTAACAATCGCTATTTTGCCGTCAAGGCGACCTTTTATATTCGTCATTGCTTATTCCTCAATCGTGTTTGATCACAAGTGTCTTCAGGGCCGAGAATTCATAGAGAGCTTCAAAACCCTTCTCGCGACCGTGACCGGATTTCTTCACGCCACCAAAAGGCAGCTCGATGCCTCCTCCGGCACCATAAGCATTGATATAGACCTGACCGGCGCGGACTTTGCGCGCTACGCGCACGGCGCGAGAAGTGTCGCGTGTCCATACACCGGCAACCAGACCATATTCAGTGGCATTGGCAAGCGCGATTGCGTCGGCCTCGTCATCGAAGGGAATGGCAGCAAGAACGGGGCCAAACACTTCATCGCAAGCAAGCGGGTTGTCTCTTGAGACAGGGCCATACAGTGTGGGCACAACATAGAAGCCGTTTTGCGGTGCATTTTCATGGCGCTTACCCTGGGCGAGCAACGGCACGCCATCGGCTGCGGCACGCGCAAGGAATGCCTCGACGCGGCCTTGCTGCTTCGCATTGATGAGCGGACCCAAATCAGGGTTGTCATGGGGGGCGCCAGCCCGAAGTGCGTTAAAACGTTCGGCAACCAGTGGGATAATTTTATCCCATATGGATTTTTGTACCAATAGGCGTGCGCCCGCCGAACAGGTCTGGCCCGCATTCTGGATAATGGCTCCAACCAGAACAGGAAGACATGCATCAAGGTCGGCATCCTCGAAAACGATCTGGGGACTTTTACCGCCTAATTCCAGCACGCAGCCGATATGATTTTTGGCGGCGGCGGTCTGGATCAGCACGCCAACTTGCGGCGAGCCGGTAAATGCGATGAAGTCAATGCCCGGATGTTCGGATAGTGCCGATCCTGCATCATGCCCCAAACCCGGAACGATATTGATAGCACCTTCGGGAAAACCGACTTCCGCAGCCAGTTCTGCAATGCGCAATGGTGTCAGGCATGCATCTTCGGCTGGTTTCAGCACCGTGGCATTGCCCATTGCAAGTGCAGGTCCGAGTGTACGACCGATCATCTGCGCCGGGTAGTTCCATGGAATAATATGGCCGGTCACACCAAGCGGCTCGCGCTCCCCGGTCACAAAATAGCCGTTGAGGAACGGAATTTGTTCACCATGTACCTTATCAGCGGCTCCGCCATAAAATTCAAAATATCGAGCCGAGGCTTCAATATCTGCGCGGGCCTGTTTTATCGGTTTGCCGCAATCGCGCGCTTCGAGTTCCGTGAGTTCATCGGCATTGGCGAGAATAGCCGCACCAAGCTTCGATAATAATCGCCCGCGTTCGGTTGCGGTCAGTTTTGACCATGTGCCGCCTTCAAATGCTGCACGCGCAGCTTTGACCGCACGATCGACATCTTCCGCGCCAGATGCAGAAATTTCAGCGAACACAATGCCTTCCGCAGGAGCAACGACATCGACAGTTTTCCCGCTGGAAACTTTTTCCCAGCGATTATTGATGAAGCAGCCTTTGGCGGGAAGAATTTCGCTGGCACGAGGATAGTGGATATTCACGCGACGTTCCTTTCAAATGCAATGTCGCTGTCGATTTGGCCGCGCTCCACCGTAATGGTCCGGGACGCAAAATTACGCAGCAAATGAGGATTGGATTCAGTAATGATGATGGTCAGGGTCGGGTCTATTTCACGAAGCTTGCCAAGGGCTTCGGCGTAACGATTTGCTAGAACAGGGGCCAGCCCCTGAAACGGTTCATCCAGCAACAGCAATTTTGTCGAGAGCATCAGGGCGCGCCCGAGCGCGACCATTTTACCTTGACCGCCAGACACGGAACCGGCAGGGCGTGGCCCAAGCGTTTCGAGTTCCGGCATGATGAGATAGACGCGCTCCAGACGCTGGCGAGTCTCTGCGGCACTCAGGCGCGCCACCTGTGCCGGAAGCAGTATATTTTCAGTGATTGTAAAACGGGAGAACAGGCGCCGGTCTTCGGGCGCATAGCCAATCCCCAAAGAAGGCCGCTTATGCGGCGCTATTTTGCCAAGATCGCCGCCTTCAAAGCTGATTTTACCCGTCGAACGGGTAAAGCCCATCAGCGTGCGCAACAGGGTCGTTTTACCAGCGCCATTGCGTCCAACCAAAGCCACCGATTCTGAAGCATCAAGACTGAAATTGATATCGCGCAGAATGGGAATGTTGCCGATCGAGGCGTCCACGTTTTTGAAAACAAGCATCGTCAGCCTCCGATCACATTCCGAATGACATCCGGGTCATTGAGTACGGTTTCGGGATCTCCGGTTGTCTGGATAATGCCTTGTGCCCATACGGCGACACGGGTGGCGTATCGCGAAACCATTTCCATATCGTGCTCCACAAAGACCGAACTGACCCTGGCTTTTTCAAGGGCGCGCATGAGCGTCTCCATCACGGCAAATTTGTCGGCAGAAGCGACACCAGATGTCGGCTCATCCATGAGAAGCACGCGCGGCTTGAGTGCCAGTGCGATTGCTATATCGACAAGTTTGCGCTTGCCTTCAGGCAACTCGCTGGCCAGACGGTCGCGAATATCGGCGCAACCGACCAGTTCCAGAAGGGCTTCCATTTCTGCGCGTTCAGGGATCGCATGCAGCGATCTGAGCAGATTCCAATGCCGTTCACGGACCGATGCCGCAAGCAGCATGTTCTCCAACACGGTTTGTTCGGCAAAAAGCTGCGGGATCTGAAAGGCACGCGCGATGCCCAGACGCGTGATCGCACGCGGCTTTTGCGCCGTGATTTCCTTGCCTTCAAACATGACCGATCCTGATTGCGGACGCAGATAGCCGGTGCAAATATTGAGAAAGGTGGTTTTACCCGCCCCATTGGGGCCGATAATTGCCAGATGTTCCCCTTCATGAAGCGAAAGGTTGATGCCATCAGCGGCAATGATGCCGCCAAAACGGAGTTTTAAACCTTCGGCCCTGAGCAACAGTGGGGCATTCGTCCGGGCTGTCATTGGCTTGCCTCTGAAGATGGGGTTGCTGTGACATTGCCTTCGGATTTCGCCTGCTTTCGGTTGAAAGCACGGTTCCACAGTTCAACGATACCGCCGGGAACCCAAAGGATGATGATGATCAGTGTTATGCCCAGAATGAGTTGCCAGCTATCGGTGAGAAGGGATGCTGCATAAGTGCGGATCAGTTCAAAGATCAGCGTTCCGCTGAATGCACCGGCGACGTGACCGGGGCCGCCGAGAACTGCGATAAAGACCAATTCGGATGAGCGGGTCCAGAATGCATGTTCTGGCGTGGCAAGTCCCTGCACGATGCCCATCAATACGCCGCCAAGTCCGCATAATACGGCAGAGATGACATAGCCGGTTAACAAAACGGACTTTGCCGAGAGGCCGAGATATTCAAGACGGGTTTCGTTGCTCTTTATTGCGCGCAGTGCCTGTCCCAGAGGAGAGCGAAGGTAACGCCAGACCAGAAAGAAACAGAGCGCGGCCAAGGCAAGGATAACAAAATAGATCACGAGATCGAATTCGGCGCGTTTGAACTCCATGCCGAGGAATGTCGGTCGCCGGATACGCAGGCCATCGGAACCGCCGGTGATGTGGAAAGCTTTCTCCAGAATGGAATAAAAAACCATGGAGAAGGCAAGATTGATCATTCCAAAGAAAATGCCGCGATAGCGCGTAACGAAAACGCCGACGATCAGCCCCGCGAGCAGGGAGGCGACAAGAGCGGCCAGAATGAGCAACGACAGGTCGATGCCGCGGAAACTGGTTGAAAGAAAAGCGGCGGCATATGCTCCGATCGCAAAAAACATGGCATGTCCAAAGGATACTTGATCTGCGCGTAACAGGACCAGAATGCCAAGCACTGCCAGACTTTTAGCCATGACCATGGCGACAAAGGTCGTTGAATTGCCGAGCGTAAAGGGCAGTATGCAAAGGGCGAGGATGACGAGAATAAAGGCTAATAATCGCTTATCCATCAGATTTTCCTCACGGTTTCTTTGCCAAACAGGCCGTTGGGCCTCACCAGAAGAACGAGAACCATGATGAGATAAGGCGTGATGACTTCCAGTTCCGGGCTAAGATGCACGGCAAAAGCACGTGCGATGCCGATCATCAAAGCGGAGATTGCTGCCCCCTCGATCTGGCCAAGGCCCGCCGTTGCGGCAACGGCAAAAGACAAAACGATCATATTGGCACCCATACCTGTGACCAAAGATGTCGTGGGCGTTGCCAATGCGCCGCCAAGCGCTGCAAAACATGCGCCAAGCACGAATGTCAGCAGGTAAACACGGGTTGCATTGATGCCAATCGCGGTTGCAGCTTCCCGGTCTTCGGTGACGGCGAGAATTTGCGAGCCGATATTGGTGTGGCGCAAGAAATAGCGCAGGAAAAACAGTACGATCACCGCGGCAAATGGCAGGAAAAGCACCTGATAGGCGGTGTAGTTTATACCGAGGAAAGACACGTTGCCCAACAATGTCAGTGGTGTGGACATGTAATAGGGCTGAACTCCCCAGATCATGCGTTGCAGGTTTTCGAGGATCATGAACACTGCGAATGTCACCAGAAGCTGAAGAACCGGCTCCTTGTTGTAAATGCGCTGAAGCAGTAATCTTTCGATAATACCGCCCAGCAAAACGCCGACTAGAATGGCCGCAACAACAAGAGCGGGGTAAGTGAGCCAGGGATTATAGCCGTTACTCACCAGCCATTGCCCCATGGTTGCTGCCACATAAGCGCCAATTGCATACAGGCTTCCATGCGCTATGTTCAGAATGCCCAGAACACCGAAAATGAGTGTGAG
>JAATGD010000232.1 GCA_015654965.1 Hyphomicrobiales bacterium | reverse complement strand
CATAAGGTGATTGCGGAAGTTGCGGGTTGCGAACGCTTGTCTGCAACCTGCCGCAAAAAGCGGTGCAAGCCATGGGAATCTCGACGGTTTGAAAGAGCGCTGCGGAGGTTAGCGCAAGGCCTGCAGCGTAGGACAGCGGCGGGTTGCGCCCCAATTTCATCGGTCCAATTGCCTTGCCGGAAAACTGCCGCTCGCCCATCCTGTCGGCGTCAATATGCGAAGGGAACGTGCATGAAGGCGCTGAAATCGTTGCTCGTGATTGGTTCTGGCTGCGTCACAATCTCTGCATCGACGGCGGTGCCCGCCCAGCTCCCGGCGACAACAGCGTCCCCCGATTTAACACTGCTACCATATGCCAGCACGGCAGATTCCGCCCATTTGCCGGATGGTCGCATCATTCACCTCGTATGTGCAGGCCGAGGAAGCCCGACAGTCATCTTGATCGCCGCGAAAGGAAGTTGGGCAGCCAATTGGAATCGGGTGCAGCCAGCATTGGCGGCGAAGACGCGCGTGTGTGCATGGGATCGCGCTGGCTTCGGTTTAAGTGGGGGAAGCCCGTTGCCTCAAACGGTGGACAACACCACGTCGGATTTAGAAGCTGCCCTTGCTGCGCGCAATATCAAAGGTCCATTCGTTTTGGTTGGACATTCGATGGGCAGCTATGAAACCTTGCTTATGGCCGATCGGCATCCCGAAAGCGTTCTCGGCATGGTGCTAATCGACCCGTCTATTCCAGACCAGGCAGCTATATTTGATGCGATATCGCCGGAGCGTGAGGCATATTTCCGCCAGCAACTCAAACCGTTCCTTGATTATCTCCGTAGTTGCGCGGTTGGTATTAGGAGCGGAAAACTGAAATTAGGAGAGCCTGAACCGGGCGGTTGTCCAATGCCGCTAACGCCGCCCCCGTCCACGCCAGACGTAGTGCGCCAAGCCTTAGACAAGCAGTTTAGAATTTCGGGCGCAATGGGATTCGAAACAATCGCATCCTACGTCGAGTCCACGGACAAGGATGCGAAGATCGTAATCAATCCGCGTCGCGAATTTGGTTCGAAGCCGCTCATTGTTTTGAGGGCTACCGATCCAGCTAGGGAAGACGATCTCCCGCCGGCCGTTAAATCGGGGCTTCCGGCAGAGATGGGGGCCTTAAAAAAGGGACATGAAGCCTACGCCGCGCTTTCATCTAGGGGTGTTCTTCAAAATGTATCTGGAACGGGGCACTTTATTCAGCAGGACAAACCGCAGACGGTCATTAATGCGGTGTCCCGTGTCATTGACGAAGTGCGCGCTTCTTCAAAATAAGAGAAGTTAGAAAGGCTTCGCGATCTTGACCATGAACGCCGGCACGCCATAAGCGCCTTCTCGGAAGTGCGCGCTCATTTTGCGTCGTCAAACACCCGCCATTCCGCTTTCGGCAATACAGGCCCTACCGGGATATTGGGATCAGTTTGCGGTGAATGGCCGACCAGCCGGTTCCGGGCGGGTGAACTGCCGGGCCGTTGCCGCCCCATACCTAGGCTTAGAGGCTTAGAACACGCGGCGTGACGATCCTGGAAGCCGACGTTCCGGCGGCACCTTGAGCGCTTTTCTCATCGTCGCGCATTTGGGACTATGCGGCCATTCGAGGCGGTCTCAGCGAATGGCTCCTGTCGACAGGAGCGGACATAGCGCCCCCGGCCGATTAGCACATAGATTCGCGGGCCTGCTCGGCGGCGTCGGAGGTCAGACCGCGACGAAAGAACATTTCTCCCGGTCCTTTTTGACCTGTGTCGCGGGAAAGACCGACCCGTTCATCGTAATATAGACGCCGGGTGGCGCGATCTGTGCCGTCGCGAAGGCCATGCCCAAATTGAAGGAGGCGTCGCTTTCCGCGAAGCGCGCGGGCGAAAGTGCGCCGACCAGCACGATGGTCTTGCCAGGAACAGCCGCAAGCGTTTGGGCCGTAGCGGTCATCGTATCGGTGCCGTGCGTGATGACCACGTGCGTCTCCTGAGCGCCGGCGACCGCCGCGACCATCACGGCGCGATCGTCGTCACTCAGTTCCAGACTGTCTTTGCGTATCAACTCGGTCAGATGAAAAGGATGGATCACGCGGGCTAGTTCAAGCAATCGGGACACTACCGGCTCACCGATCTGATATTGGCTCAATGCGTCAAAATAGAGCTTGTCGATCGTCCCACCGGTCGTGAGTACAAGAATGGGATCGTTGGTAGACATAGGCCTCAATCCTATTCGAGCGGCCGGAAGGCGGTTTCGGGCGCGCAAAGCAGCCCGATGAATCCGAGCACACCACAAATCGTGCAGACCGCCGCCGCCGCCGCGGGTTGATGCGTCGTATCAAGCAGCCAGGTGGATATCGTGCCCAGAAATCCGCCGGCCAATATCCCGACAGTGCTGTAAACCACGCCCATATTCGTCTGACGCGATCCGCTACGGAAAAGCTCGGTCATCATGGCGGGGAAAGGGCCGGCGAAGGCGCCGCAGATCACGCCAAAGGCAATCTCGGGCAGAGGCAACCATGCCTCATGCGCGCCGCGCGCCAGCAGTAGGAACATCGGCCCCGAAAGCAGAGCCGCCCCGGCCGAACCTAGCATGAGCATTGGTCGTCGCCCAAGGCGATCGGAAAGCCAGGCGGACGGCAGGATAGTCACGGCCAGAGCCAGAACACCATAGGTGTTGGCGACGGCGGCGCTGTGCTTGTTCAAGCCGTAATAATGCTCGGTGAAGGTAGGCATATAATAAAGGGTATTATAGGCCGAGAAGATCACCGCCACGAGGCCGGACGCGATGAACAGGCTCCGCAGGCGGCTCTCTGTCGAAGCGGCGGCGCCCGACCTGGCAGCCAT
>JAATGD010000202.1 GCA_015654965.1 Hyphomicrobiales bacterium | reverse complement strand
CTGGGCGAAATCTTCATCGACATGCACAAGGAAGGTGCCGCCTTCCGCGCCATGATGAATAATTTCGCCATCGCCGTGTCGCTCGGCCTGCAATATGGCGTGCCGCTCGAAGAATATGTCGAGGCTTTCACTTTTACCAAGTTCGAGCCTGCCGGCATGGTCATAGGCAATGACGCGATCAAGACCGCTACATCGATCATCGACTATGTGTTCCGCGAACTGGCCGTGTCTTATCTCGGACGCAACGATCTGGCACATGTCGATACGAGCGATTTCTCCAATACGGCGCTTGGCAAGGGCATCAAGGAAGGCAAGACCAACCTGATCTCGACCGGCTGGACACGTGGCTACAAACCAACTCTGGTTTCGTCCACACCATCAGGCAATGATGCCAAAGGTTCGACGTCATCGGCGCCGCAGGCTTCCCAGGCATCGAATGTGACATCGCTCAAGGCAACGTCTTCCCCGAGATCCGCAACGGTCGGGCTGGTGACGGATGGCGCAACGGCCTTCAAGCGCGATTTCGAGGAGCAGCCTGCTGCAATCCAGCCTGAAGTCAAGCAGAAGGATGCGACGGAACTCTTCTCCGACAAGGCGGCGGCCGATGCTGCAACAGTACGTGCAGACAGCGCCGCAGCGGCAAAGAAGCTCGAAGCGGATCGCCGTATCAAGTCGATGATGCAGGGTTACACGGGCGATAGCTGCACGGAGTGCCAGAATTTCACCATGGTTCGCAATGGCACTTGCCTTAAATGCGATACCTGCGGCGCAACAAGCGGCTGCAGTTGATCTGGCCGTCAGCAATACTACATTTCCAATGATTTTCGGGCGCGTGAGCGCCCGAAAGCTTATGTGAGATAGGCTCAACTCAGCCTGATATCACATTCAGATATAAGCATTTTCCACTGCTTGAATGTTCTTTCCGCAAACGAAAAACGGCGGCCCTTGAGGCCGCCGTTTTTCGTTTGCAATATGATGCTCAGAGAAATTTCAGGGCGCTGCGTCCGGCTTAACGGGCCTGCGAACCCAGTTCTTCTTCAATGCGGATCAACTGATTGTACTTTGCCGTACGGTCGGAACGGGCCAGCGATCCGGTCTTGATCTGTCCGCAATTGGTGGCGACCGCAAGATCGGAAATGGTCGAATCCTCGGTTTCACCGGAGCGGTGCGACATGACGGCGGTATAACCGGCCTTGTGCGCGGTTTCCACAGCGTCGAGCGTTTCCGAAAGCGAACCGATCTGGTTGACTTTTACAAGGATCGAATTGGCGACACCCAGCTTGATGCCATCACGCAGACGCGCCGAATTAGTCACGAACAGGTCGTCGCCCACCAGCTGGCACTTGTCGCCGACGAGATCGGTCAGGTATTTCCAGCCTTCCCAGTCGTCTTCCGCCATACCGTCTTCGATGGTCACGATCGGATAATCGCCAACCAGCTTGGCGAGATATTTCGCCTGCGCCTTTGGATCGCGGGTCTTTTTCTCGCCTTCATAGACGTAATTGCCGTCCTTGAAGAATTCAGTCGACGCGCAATCGAGACCGAGCGCGATATCCTTGCCCGGCTTGAAACCGGCCTTTTCGATGGATTCGACAATGAAATCGAGAGCGGCCTGCGCATTCTTGAGGTTGGGCGCAAAACCGCCCTCATCACCGACATTGGTGTTATGACCGGCCTTTTGCAGGCGTTTTTTCAGCGTATGAAACACTTCCGAACCGTAACGCACGGCCTCGCGAATGGACGATGCGCCAATCGGCAGGATCATGAATTCCTGAAAGTCGATCGGATTATCGGCATGGACGCCGCCATTGATGATGTTCATCATCGGAACCGGCAGGATATGCGCATTCGCACCGCCCACATAGCGATAAAGCGGAAGATTTGAAGCCTGGGCAGCAGCCTTGGCGACAGCCAGCGACACACCCAGAATGGCGTTCGCGCCCAGATTGCCCTTGTTGGCCGAACCGTCAAGGTCAATCATGGTCTGATCGATCAGAAGCTGGTTTTCGGCATCCATGCCTGCAACAGCATCAAAAATCTTGCCATTGACGGCTTCCACAGCTTTTTCCACGCCCTTGCCGAGATAACGGCTGCCGCCATCGCGCAATTCGACGGCTTCATGCGCGCCGGTCGATGCGCCAGAAGGAACAGCGGCACGGCCAAAAGAGCCATCTTCAAGCACGACGTCCACTTCGACGGTCGGATTGCCGCGGCTGTCGAGAATTTCACGACCGACGATGTCGATGATTGCAGTCATAGAAACCAGTCCTTCCCTATTGTGTGCCCTGCTTCACGCCGGGCAAATTGCATGAATCCCATGCAGGATTTCATTACAGAAACAACCGGCGGCGACAAAGCCCTCTCCAGTTGAAATTTTTGCGAAACTTTTTTAAAGCCCCTTCGCGATACGGTCGAAAGCCTGCAATTTTTCGAGAAGTGCCGGCATATTGTCGATCTGCACCATATTGGGTCCATCGGACGGCGCATTGTCCGGGTCCTGATGCGTTTCAATGAAAACACCCGCTACGCCGACCGCAACTGCGGCGCGCGCCAATGTTTCCACGAATTCGCGCTGCCCGCCCGATGATGCGCCCTGCCCGCCCGGCTGCTGGACCGAATGGGTGGCGTCAAAGATGACCGGCGCGCCAAAACCCGCCATGATCGGCAGTGAACGCATGTCCGACACCAGCGTATTATAGCCGAACGATACGCCACGCTCGGTGGCGAGAACGTTCAGATTGCCGTTTTCGGTGATCTTGGCCAGAACGTTTTTCATATCCCAAGGGGCGAGAAACTGACCCTTTTTGACATTGATGGCGCGGCCCGTCTTGGCTGCCGCCACCAGAAGATCGGTCTGACGGCACAGGAATGCCGGAATCTGCAACACATCGACAACCGGGGCGACCTGCGCACATTGTTCTTCGGTGTGAATATCGGTCAGAACCGGAAAGCCAAATTCCTTTTTAAGGTCACTGAATACCTCCAGTGCCTTTTCAAGCCCAATGCCGCGCTCGGCTTTCAATGACGTGCGGTTGGCTTTGTCAAAACTCGACTTATAGACAAGACCAATCCCCAGCCTGTCGGTGATGTCCTTGAGCCGACCCGCCATATCGAAGGCATGCTGACGCGTTTCCATCTGGCATGGCCCGGCGATCAGGGCAAAAGGCGCATTGTTGGAAAAGGTGACATTGCCGATTTTGACGGAGGCAGCAGTGGTCGTCATGATTTTGACCCTTCAAACACAAACAAGGCTCCCTGACCGGGAGCAGGAGCGACAAGAATACGGCCTTCCCGCTTGGAAAAGACGATTCCGCCACGTGTAAATAGCTCTTCCAACGCATGAAGGGAAGAAACGGCGAAAACAAGACCCGCAAGCCGCAAGCCACGTCCGTTGAATTGCGGCTGCCAGCCATAGTGTTCACTGAAAAAATCCGGCGTCAGGACCTGAATATCAGCATTCCCGGCATGGATTTCCAGAGACGATTGATGCCCCTTCAAAGCTGACGACTGAAACACATCACTTAAAGTTGCAGCAAAATCCTGTGGTCCGGCTTCACACATCAGAACCGCACGCAGACCCGTCACACCATTGGCATGTGCTGTCAGATGAGTCCGGTCGGAAACGGGATAGGCAACACGCTGGCAGGTGAAGAAAAATGCGTCCGGCGCACGCAGATCGGCAGCAAAGGCCAGACGGAAGCGCGCCTGACTGCGCATGCCCTCTTGCGTCGTAAAAAGACGCGAGAACGCGACCATGCGTCCGCCATAAAGGCCATTGCGCCGGAAACCGGCATGATCGACCGACGCATTTTCGGTTTTGAGCGCAATGGCGGAAAATCCGTTCTCACCATTGCGAAACCGATAGGCCCGGTCACGCTTTATAAAACTGTTATCGCGCGCAAGCGCTTTTTCATAAAGTGACGGGCGGTCAACAGCCAGCATTTCAAGATAGGTGTCGTCGGCAAAAAAGCTGCATAGATTGGCGGTGCCAAACGGATGCTGTGCAGCGGGGGCCACTTGAAAGCCGAGGCCCGACAATCTCTTGCGCGCTTCGTCAAGACCAACCACCGGCAGAACCAGATGGTCGACCAAACGGGGCTTTCGCGCAAGAGTATCAGTCATGCATCAGACCAGCCTGCTTTGCTCGATTGCAGCCCCGATGAACGAGGCAAACAGCGGATGCGGCTCGAAGGGACGCGATTTGAGTTCGGGGTGATATTGCACACCGATAAACCACGGATGATCCGCATATTCGACTGTTTCCGGCAAAACGCCATCCGGTGACATGCCTGCAAAAGTAAGGCCCGCTTTTTCGAGCCGTTCCTTGTAGTCGATATTCACTTCATAGCGATGGCGATGACGTTCAGAAATCTCGGTCGAGCCGTAGATTTCCGCAATTTTTGAACCCGCCTTCAACGCCGCATCATAAGCGCCAAGACGCATGGTGCCGCCAAGATCGCCCGCTGAAGCACGCTTTTCAAGCATATTGCCCTTCAGCCATTCGGTCATGAGGCCGACAACCGGCTCCTTGCTGGGGCCGAACTCGGTCGAGGACGCATCCTCGATGCCGACCAGATTGCGCGCCGCTTCAAGGCAGGCCATCTGCATGCCGAAACAAATGCCAAAATAGGGAACCTTGCGTTCGCGGGCGAATTTCGCGGCCAGAATCTTGCCTTCCGCGCCGCGTTCACCAAATCCACCCGGCACCAGAATACCGTGCACCTTTTCCAGATACGGTGCCGGATCTTCGCTTTCAAAGACTTCCGCTTCGATCCAGTCGAGATTGACCTTGACCTTGTTGGCAAGACCACCGTGATAAAGCGCTTCGATCAGCGATTTGTAGGCATCTTTCAGGCCGGTATATTTGCCGACAATGGCAATGGTGACTTCGCCTTCGGGATTATGCAGGCGGTTGGAAACCTCTTCCCAGCGCTCCATACGGGGCTTGGGTGCCGGTTCGATACCGAATGCCGCCAGAACCTCGTTGTCGAGGCCTTCCTTGTGATAGGCAATCGGCACGTCGTAAATGGTCGCCACATCGAGCGCCTGAATGACGGCACTTTCACGCACATTACAGAACAGCGACAGCTTGCGACGCTCGGATTCAGGAATATCACGGTCCGCGCGCACCAGAAGAATATCGGGCGCAATACCGATCGAACGCAGTTCCTTGACTGAATGTTGAGTCGGCTTGGTTTTCAACTCACCCGCCGCCGGAATATAGGGCATCAAGGTCAGATGAATATAAACCGCCGTGCCACGCGGCAATTCATTGCCAAGCTGGCGGATCGCTTCCAGAAACGGCATGGCTTCTATATCGCCCACCGTGCCGCCGATTTCGCATAGAACGAAATCATAATCCTCATTGCCTTCCAGAACGAAATTCTTGATCTCGTCGGTGACATGCGGAATGACCTGAACCGTCGCGCCAAGATAATCGCCGCGGCGTTCCTTCTCAATGATGTTACGGTAGATGCGACCGGTGGTGATATTGTCCTGCTGATTGGCAGGACG
>JAATGD010000201.1 GCA_015654965.1 Hyphomicrobiales bacterium | reverse complement strand
CGGCCCGACCCATAATGCGCCGACAAAGCACCTGCAACCGGCATCATGGCCAGAGAGCCGATGCCAAAAACCAGAATCACCAGTCCCATGCCAGCACTATCGAGGCCGAGGCGTTCGGCAAATTCAGGAATTTTGGGTGCCCAGCCGCCAAAAATATAACCGTTCATGAGAAACAGCAGCGCCACCGCAATCCGCTCTTTCGTAATTATGGGCATACGTTCCATTGTTGCGTCTTCGCGCCCAAAAACCTGTTCCATATTTTCCTCAGTCACGGACTTCCGCCGCATATAAAACTTTCAAACCCGATGCCATAAATGGCGCGAGCATTTTCTTATCCGCATCATGTTCGACGGCCATAACATGGAGTTCCTCCAGAGAGGCAACATCATGGGCTGCGACCGTGCCAAGCTTTTCATTGGTCACAGCCAAGGCGACCGCATGGCTACGCTCAACCAGCACCCGCTTGAATTCAGCATCCTCGAACTGAAGAGCCGTTACGCCGGTTTCCGCAGAAATACCGCAAGCCCCCAAGACACAAAGGTCAGGCCGCAACAATTGCGCATCCCGCAATGCACGCGCGCCAATAGCCGCACTCACCCGGCGGTCAATGGGACCACCAATCATGACCAGTTCAATATCCGGCGCCTGCAACAGAATAACGGCAATCGACGGCGTGTTGGTGACAACGCACAAGGCGTCACCACGATTGACCAACAAACGCGCTAAGGCCGTATTCACGGATGAAGCATCCAGAAATACCGTCATACCCGGCTTGATCAATTGGGCCAGCACCTCCGCCAAGGCCATCTTCGCCCCCGGCCTTTCAGTGTCTCGTTCAGCCAGTGGCATTGCGGAAGACACGGACTTGAGAGCCCCGCCATAGACGCGCTTGCACAGGCCAGCCGATGCCATATCGCGCACGTCGCGGCGAATCGTGTCTTCCGAAACGCCAAATTGTTCCGCAAGTTCAACGGCCAAAACCCGCCCGCTACGCTCCAGAAGCGCCTGAATACGGGCTTGTCTTTCGTGAAGCAGCAGTTCCATCGAAAACAATATCTCCTAAATTGGCACAAACATGCACAATCATGCAAAAAAACGCATAGCAGATTTTCTTGCTGTCGCAAGCGCAAACAAACAAACGCCACGCCTCCAAGAGGCGTGGCGTTGACAGTGGCGATGAAGCAGCAATTTATTCCGAATAGACGATCAACAAATCCTTGGCGTCGATCTGTTCGCCGGGACGGACCAGCACCTCCCCAATCACGCCATCGCGTTCGGCATGAATGGCGGTTTCCATCTTCATGGCTTCGATGGACAGCAGCACATCGCCCTGCGTAACCTTCTGCCCTGCGCTCACGGTGACCGTCGAAATCACGCCCGGCATGGGAGCACCAACCTGACTGTCATTGCCCGCCTCCACCTTGCGCCGAACGCCGCCTGACGCGCCCTTGGCGCGGTTGGGCACCTTGATGCGCCGTGGCTGACCGTTCAACTCGAAGAACACCGTAACCATGCCCTTCTCATCCGTTTCGCTGATCGCCTGATTGACGATCACCAGCGTCTTGCCGCGTTCCAGATCGACGAACACCTCGTCTTCCTGACGAAGGCCGTAGAAATAAACTGGCGTCGGCAGCACGCTCGTCGGACCATAGGTTTCCTGTGCGGACGCAAAATCGGTGAAGACTTTTGGATACATGAGCGCGGAGGCAAATTCCTGATCGCTGATCTTGCGCTCAACTGTCTCCTCAAAACTCTTGCGTTCCGCATCTAGATCGGCTGGAGCCAGCAGCGCGCCGGGGCGCTCGGTGAATGGCTTTTCACCTTTGAGGATTTTTTTCTGCAAGGCTTTCGGCCAGCCCGAAGGCGGTTGCCCGAGATCACCGCGCATCATGGAAACGACCGAATCCGGGAACGCAATATCCTTGTCCGGGTTTTCGACATCTGCAACCGTCAGGTCTTGGGAAACCATCATCAGCGCCATGTCACCCACAACCTTGGAGGATGGCGTCACCTTGACGATATCGCCGAACATGCGGTTCACATCGGCATAGGCTTGCGCCACCTCATGCCAGCGGGTTTCAAGTCCCAGCGAGCGGGCCTGTTCCTTGAGGTTCGTGAATTGCCCACCGGGCATTTCATGCAGGTAAACTTCCGAAGCAGGTCCCTTGAGATCGCTTTCAAAAGCCGCATACTGGTTGCGCACCGCCTCCCAGTAAAAGGAAATGCGGCGGATCGATTCAGGATCAAGCTCCGTATCGCGCTCAGCCCCATGCAGCGCCTCGACAATCGAGCCAAGGCACGGCTGCGAGGTGTTGCCGGAAAGCGCGTCCATGGCCGCATCGACCACATCGACACCCGCTTCCACCGCAGCCAGCACGGTCGCAGCCGAAATACCCGATGTGTCGTGGGTGTGGAAATGGATCGGCAGATCGGTTTCTTCACGCAGCGCCTTGAAGAGCACGCGTGCTGCTTGCGGCTTTAAAAGCCCCGCCATATCCTTCAAACTAATGATATGCGCGCCTGCTTTCTCAACCTCTTTTGCCAGATTGACGTAATATTTGAGATCATATTTGGCACGGTCCGGGTTGAGGATATCGCCCGTATAACAGATCGCCGCTTCACAAAGCTTGTTTTCTTCCAGCACCGCATCCATCGACACGCGCATGTTTTCGACCCAGTTGAGACTGTCGAAAACGCGGAACAGATCAATGCCGCCGCGTGCTGCTTCCCGGACAAAATATTTGACCACATTATCGGGATAGGATTTGTAGCCGACCCCGTTCGCACCACGCAAAAGCATTTGCAGCAATAGGTTCGGCGCGCCTTCACGCACCAGCGCCAGCCGCTCCCACGGATCTTCGGTCAGAAAACGCATGGAAACGTCGAATGTCGCCCCACCCCAGCATTCCAGCGAAAAGAGGTTCGGTAGCGCCTGCGCATAAGATTTGGCGACCCGTGCAATATCATAGGTGCGAACGCGGGTGGCAAGCAGCGACTGATGACCATCACGCATGGTCGTGTCGGTCACAAGCGTACGCTTTTCATTGCGCACCCATTCTGCAAATTTTTTTGGCCCAAGCTTATCGAGCAATTGTTTGGTGCCGTCAGCAATCGCCTTGTCGCCAAACCACGGCACGTCTGGCTGGGCCGCATCCTTGGCCGGTTTTGCACGGCCCTTTGTTTCAGGATGACCATTGACGGTCACATCGGCAATGTAAGTCAAAAGCTTGGTGGCACGGTCCTGCCGCTTCACATGCTCGAACAGTTCCGGCGTGGTGTCGATGAAACGCGTTGTGTAATCATTCGACTGGAATTTCGGGTGATTGATAATCGCTTCAAGAAAGGTGAGGTTCGTCGCGACCCCGCGAATACGGAATTCGCGCAGAGCACGATCCATCCGGTGAATGGCCTCAAGCGGCGTTGCGCCTGAAGCCGTGACTTTCACCAGCAGCGGATCATAATAGCGGGTGATGAAGGCACCCGAATAGGCCGTTCCGCCATCAAGACGGATACCGAAACCGGCCGCCGAACGATAGGCCTGAATGCGTCCATAATCGGGAATGAAATTCTGTTCGGGGTCTTCGGTGGTGATACGGCACTGAAGCGCATGACCGTTGAGCCGGATATCCTCCTGACGCGGCACGCCCGATTCTGGCGTACCAATGGCAAAGCCTTCCAGAATATGGATCTGCGCCTTGACGATATCGATGCCGGTCACGGCTTCCGTCACCGTATGCTCGACCTGAATGCGCGGATTGACCTCGATGAAATAGAATTTGCCGCTATCGGCATCCATCAGGAATTCGACCGTGCCCGCCCCGATATAATCGGTCGCATGGGCGATTTTCAGACCGTAATCTGCCAGTTCCTGCCGCTGGCCGTCATTGAGATAAGGTGCGGGGGCACGCTCGACGACTTTCTGGTTGCGGCGCTGGATCGAGCAATCGCGCTCATAAAGATGCACGGCATTGCCATGGCTGTCGCCAAGAATCTGCACCTCTACATGGCGAGCGCGTTCAACGAGCTTTTCGAGATAGACCTCATCCTTGCCGAAAGCAGCTTTTGCCTCACGCTTGGCTTCCGTCACTTCACGCGCCAGATCGGCCTCGGCGCGAATGGCGCGCATGCCGCGACCACCGCCGCCCCAGCTTGCCTTGAGCATCAGGGGATAGCCGATTTCAGCGGCAAGCTTTTTCACCGTCTCGATATCGTCGGGAAGAGGTTCGGTCGCAGGCACCACCGGCACACCGATCTCGATGGCCAGATTGCGCGCAGCCACCTTGTTGCCAAGCCGACGCATGGTTTCAGGCTTGGGTCCGATGAAAATAATGCCGTTTTGCGCGCAGGCTTCGGCAAATTCCGGGCTTTCCGACAACAGCCCATAACCGGGATGTATGGCGTCGGCACCTGAAAGCTTTGCGACACGAATGATCTCGTCAATGGACAGATAACTTTCAATCGGCCCCAGATCACGCTCCAGATGCGGCCCGCGCCCCACCTGATAGCTCTCATCGGCCTTGAAGCGATGCAGCGAAAGCTTGTCTTCCTCAGCCCATATGGCCACCGTTTTCAGCCCCAGCTCATTGGCGGCACGAAACACGCGAATGGCAATTTCGGAACGGTTGGCGACCAGGATTTTCCGGATAGGCTTTTTGGGGAAGGACAAGGCAGATCTCCCTTACTGCAATGGCGAATGCAATTTGATTACCTTGCAACAAGATCGAGCGCAAACAAACAGTGCCGTACAGAAAAAATAAAATGCCCGGCGCAAAGCCGGGCATCTTCAAGAAGAAAAGCTTACGTCAGTTTACTTCTGCTGGATGTAGGTGAATTTTCCATCCTCACCCTTTTCCCACTTGTACATGACATAGCCAGGCAGCTTCGGATCGCCCTTCTCGTCATAGGAAAGGTCGCCCAGCACAGTCTTGAATGGGCCTTTTTCCTTCAATGCCTTGGCAATCTCCTGCGGATCGTTGCTGCCTGCAGCCTTGGCAGCACCAGCCAGCGACTGGACAGCCGCATAGGAGTAAAGCGTATAGGCTTCCGGCTCAAAACCGGCGTCGCGGAATTTCTTCACCAGCTCGGCATTGTCAGGATTGTTGCGCGGATCGGGACCGAAAGTATTCAGCGTTCCGGCAACGGCATCACCGGCGATCGATGCCAGCTCATTGGACACAATACCATCGCCCGAGATGAACTGGACCTTCAGGCCCTGATCGGCGAGCTGACGGATGATGAGTCCGGCTTCCGCGTGCAGACCACCCCAGTACAGAACCCCGACGCCAGCCTGCTTGAGCTTGGCGATCAGCGCGGAGAAATCCTTCTCGCCGACATTCACGCCTTCGTAGACGGTTTCCTTGAGGCCAAGTTCATTGAGCTTCTTCTTAGTTTCATCGGCAAGCCCCTGACCGTAGGGGGTCTTGTCATGGATGACGGCGATCTTCGCATCCTTGTAATTGTCAAAAATATACTGGCCGGCGACGATGCCCTGCTGGTCATCACGGCCACAGGTACGGAACGTGTTCCAGAGCTGACGCTCGGTATAGACCGGATTGGTCGCGGCGGGCGAAATTTCGAGAATTCCGTTTTCGGCATAGACTTCGGACGCCGGGATCGAAACGCCGGAATTGAAGTGCCCGATAACGGCCTTCACGCCATCGGCCGCAAACTTGTTGGCGACCGAAATGCCCTGCTTTGGATCGGATACGTCATCACCGAGTGAGATAGCGATCTTTTCGCCATTAATGCCGCCTGCATCGTTGATTTCCTTGATGGCAGCTTCGGCGCCCTTCTGAATCTGCGCACCGTAAACGGCATTCGGACCGGTCAACGGCGCGCCGATACCGACAAGCACATCAGCCCAAGCCGATCCGCTCAAAGCAACAAGAGCAGCCAGAGCCACACCTGAGAACAAAGATTTCTTCATTTTGGAACTCCCACAATTATAGTTACCCCAAAGCGATGTTTTTATCGCCTTATTCTCTTGCCGATTACTCAGCAATATCTACGCTGAATTGCATCTCTGTCAACGTGATCTTTGAGAACCCCCGCCCATAAACGGAAGTTCTTTGAATTATTTTTCCTTCCAGCTCAGCAGCGACGCCTTTTGATAAAGCCAGCTATATTGCCGCACCATCTGCCTGGTCCGCGTATAGCGGAAACCGACCGTTCCCACGATCATCAATACGATCGTATCGACCAGATAATAATGCCATGACAAAAGCGTGCCGCCAAACAGCGCATAATGGATAAAGCGGACCGCTGCCCCCAAGGGCAGCATATAGATCAGAAACGCCATATAGCTGCGCCACGTCGTAGCGCAGGCCCGGCCCGTCATCCACGCGGCCCACCCGCCCAGCAGACAAGTGATGAGGAAAAACAGCCAGAAAGACGGCTCTTCATAGAGAATACCCTGCATGTCGTTCTCCCCTAATGCCTTCCACCTTCAAGATAGGCCGCCCGCACCTCTGGATCAGCCAGAAGATCGCGACCCGAACCGCTCATGGTAATCGAACCATTGACCATCACATAACCACGATCCGCAAGCTTCAAGGCGCCAAAGGCATTCTGTTCGACGAGAAACACCGTCAGGCCCTGCGTCTTGTTCAGCTCCTTGATCGCCTCGAAAATCTGCTTGACGATCAGTGGGGCCAGCCCCAGCGAAGGCTCATCGAGCAGCAGAAGTTTCGGGCGGGCCATCAGTGCGCGGGCAATGGCCAGCATCTGCTGCTCGCCGCCCGACAGCGTGCCGCCGCGCTGATTGATGCGCTCTTTCAGCCGCGGGAACAGATCGAACATCAGTTCCACGTCTTCCTCGAAATATTGCTGATTGTCGAGACTTGCGCCCATCTGCAGATTTTCCAGCACGCTCATGCGCGGAAAAATACGGCGACCCTCGGGCGACTGCGCAATGCGAAGCTTTGCAATCTCGTGCGACGGCATGGACGTAATATCCTGACCGTTGAAGAGAATGCGCCCCGTCCGCGCACGCGGTGAGCCGAAGATGGACATCATCAGCGTCGATTTGCCGGCACCATTCGCACCGATCAGCGCAACGATTTCACCTTGGTCCACCGTCAGGTCGATGCCCTTGAGCGCACAGATATTGCCGTAATAGGTCTCGACCTTTTCGACCGTGAGAAGCGGTTGCTTTTCCTGCATGGTTTCAGCCTGCATCATTCGCCTCCCTTCGCCGGCTTGCGGCGTGTTCTCGGTGTTTTGGGAGCCGTTACGGAGCGCGCTCGGGGAGAAGCGGTCTTGTGACTCGTCGGCACGTCTCCGGCCTCGACGCGGGCGGAAAACTCCGTCGCCCGACCGGCGGCGAGCAGTTTCGCCTGCCCTACCCAGTCCTCGCGCGCGATGCGCCCGTCGAAGCTGAGATAGGTTTCGGCCAGCGCGACGTCATCCTCTGTCCAGGCGGCGATCTGGTCGAAATGATAAATGCCGTGGTCCTGAAGCTTGCGCTCATTGACCTTGCCGATGCCCTTGACGAGCGTGAGATTGTCGGCCTTGCCGTCGCGCGGAGCAGCAAGCGAACCGGTGAGCCGCGCCTTTTCCCCGGTGATGACTTCCCCGGCCAGTTGCGCGGCGATGAAATCCGCCGCATCGCCGGTGCCGGGCTTGTCAGCCTCTTCGATCAGTTCGGCGATCTCCTCGTCATCCACGCCCAGATAGGCGGCAATGACGCGTGGATCGTTCTTCACCTCTTCCGGCGTGCCATCGGAAATCTTGGTGCCGTATTCCAGCACGATAACGTGGTCGGAAATTTCCATGACCACCGACATATCGTGCTCGATCAGCAGGATCGATGTGCCCGTTTCCCGACAGATATCGAGCAAAAGCTTGTTCAACTCCGCCGATTCACGTGGATTAAGACCCGCCGCCGGCTCGTCAAGACAGAGAATTTCCGGGTCTGTGCACATGGCACGCGCGATCTCAAGTCGCCGCTGATCGCCATAGGGCAGATCACCTGCCGGATCGTCGGCGCGACTGATCAGGTTGATCTTTTCCAGCCAGTAGCGCGCCTTCTCGATAGCATCCTTCGCAGCCGCCTTGTAGCCGGGCAGTCCAAGCAATCCCAGAATGGTAAAGCCGGACGAACGCATCAGCGTATTATGCTGTGCGACGAGCAGGTTTTCCAGAACGGTCAGGCCTGAGAACAGGCGGATATTCTGGAATGTCCGCGCGACTTTCGCCTGTTTGGTGATCTGGAAATCGGACAAGCGTTCCAGCAGGAATTTTTCGCCCGTCTCGCGGTTCATCGTCAACATACCGCCGGTCGGCTTGTAGAAGCCGGTGATGCAATTGAACACCGTCGTCTTGCCCGCGCCATTGGGTCCGATGATCGCGGTAATATTGCCGCGCTTCACATCAAAACTCAGGTCGTTGATAGCGACAAGACCACCAAAACGCATCGACAGATGTTCGACCTGAAGGATCGTGTCTTTCTGAACATGATCAGACATAGCAAGTGCCTCCGCCATCAGCCATGCCCTTCCTTGGTAAAGGCACCCGACACCATTTTCTTTTCATGTAGGAATGCGCTGGGTTCTCGGCTTCCGACGAAACCACGCGGTTTGAGGACCATGACAACGACCATGGCGAGACCGAAAATAAGCATACGATATTGCTCCGGTGTAAAATCGGAACCGAATATGATCTTGAGGAAACCCAACTCACGCAGATATTCTGTTCCCCCGATCATGATGATCGCTGCTATGGCAATGCCCACCAGAGATCCCATACCGCCCAGAACCACAATCGCCAGAATCATGGCCGATTCGATGAAGATAAAGGATTCCGGACTGACAAAGCCCTGGCGAGCGGCAAAGAACGACCCCGCGAAACCGCCGAACATCGCACCCGTGGCAAATGCCGTAAGCTTGGTCGTGGTTGTGTTTATTCCAAGCGAACGGCAGGCGATTTCATCCTCGCGCAGCGCTTCCCACGCGCGCCCCACCGGCATGCGGCGCATCCTTATGGTGACCCACGCCGTCAACAGCGCAAGCAGCAGAATGACATAATAGAGGAAGAACTTATAATGCGCAGGCGAAAACGCCAGCCCCATGGTCGCCGCGAAACCATCCTTGCTCGCATTGAAAGGCAGGCCGAAAAAGGTTGCCTTGGCAATTCCCGAAACACCGAACGTGCCTTTGGTGACATCGGTCCAGTTGATCAGCACAAGCCGGATGATTTCACCGAAAGCCAGTGTCACGATCGCCAGATAATCGCCGCGCAAGCGCAGCACCGGAAATCCGAGGACCACCCCCCAGGTTGCGGCCAGAATGCCTGCAAGCGGCAAAAGCAACCAGAAGGACAGGCCGAAATAAGATGACAGCAGCGCATAGGAATAGGCGCCGACGGCATAAAAGGCCACATAACCGAGATCGAGAAGACCGGCGAGGCCAACCACGATATTCAGCCCCCATGCCAGCATGATATAGATCAATATCTGAACGCCGAAATTATCGACGCCCTTGAGCGATCCCTGCCATCCATAGATGCCGACGATCAGGATGGGATAGATGAAGAGGAACGCAACGCCGAGCGCTGAAAAATTACGGCGAAAGAACGAGGCATCGGCAGTGGAAGCTGATGTCTTGCCTTTGGACTGCTTGTAGCTCTCCAGTGCCGGCTGGACCAAAGCAACAAAGACAAACCGGCCAGCAGCGGCAATGGCCACCATGATGGCGAGCAATCCCCAGCGCTGCACGAGAACCAGTTCATTATTGATGTTCTGGTCGGTCTTGAAACCGATGATGAGAATGAAAAGACCCAGCGAGATAAGACCGGCGATGAAACCTTCGCGAATGGCCCGGCCAAAAGGGGAATCCGGGCGTGGACTTGACTGTGCAGCCATGATTATACCTTTTCGACTTCAGGGCGACCAAGAATGCCGGACGGCATGAAGATCAGCACGATGGCAAGAATTGAAAACGCGGCAACATCCTTGAAATCGCTTGTAAAATAAGCGGCCCAGAGCGCCTCGATAAGACCGATCAGCAATCCGCCAACCACAGCGCCCGGAAGCGATCCGATCCCGCCCAGAACAGCTGCCGTAAACGCCTTGACGCCGGGGATGAAACCATCCGCAAAGGAAATGGTGCCGTAAAACGTCAGATAGAGCGTTCCCGCCACCGCCGCGAGCATGGCACCCATGACGAAGGTCAGGGAAATCACACGATCGACATTGATGCCAAGCAGCATCGCCATCTTGCGGTCCTGCTCACAGGCCCGCTGCGCACGCCCCAGCGAGGTCCGGTTGACGATATACCAGAAGATCGTCAGCAACACCGCCGTGACAACGATAACCACGACCTGCTTGAGCGAAATCGTCACATTCGTGCCGAACAGGCTATAGGAGCCGCTCAGGAGATTGGGGATGGATTTGTTGCGCGGGCCTTGCGTCACCTGCACGAAGTTCGACAGCACGATCGACATGCCGATTGCCGTGATCAACGGCGCGAGGCGGAACGAACCGCGCAAGGGCCGATAAGCCGCGCGTTCGATTGTCCAGCTCCACAGCCCTGTCAGCAGCATGGCGACGATCATCATCAACAGCAGCATCAGCGCAACGGGCAACATCCCGATAAACGTCGTGATAATGAGAAAGACAATCAACGCCATGAAAGCGCCGAGCATAAAGACATCGCCATGCGCAAAGTTGATCATGCCGATGATACCGTAAACCATCGTATAACCGATAGCGATCAGGCCATAGATCGATCCGAGCGCTAGCCCGTTGATCACCTGCTGGAAGAAATACTCCATCGAAAAGCCACCCATTTTTTATTCCGGGATATTTATGCGCATCTTTATTTCGTGCACCGTCATTTTATTCCCGTAGAAATACACCTAACGGCTGTATCGAAGATTGCAAGCTTCTTTTGCCTTAGACAAAAGACTAACGCTTTACCGCCCTACAAACCAGTTATGTTCCCTACTAAATGCCTTGTATATGTCATTTTCTCCTAACCAAGGCGCCCTTACTCCACACTTTCCACAAGGCTCGAAAGGGCAACAAATTAGGATTGCATGCCTTTTTCCCAACCGTACCCATTTTCAGGAAACCGTAAAGCCATGCGCGAAGGGATCGCGATCATCAATGAAGATTGTATTATAGCCCGTCATACGCGCCCAGCCGGCAATTGAAGGGATAATCGCCGGTTTTCCGGCCAGCTCCGTAGCCCGTTCGACCTTGCCGTGAAACAGCGATCCAATAATCGATTCATGTACGAATTCATCGCCGGGCTTGAGTACTCCCTTAGCCACCAATTGCGCCATGCGCGCAGACGTACCCGTTCCACAAGGAGAACGGTCGATGGCCTTGTCGCCATAAAAGACGGCATTGCGCGCATGCGCCTCGGGGTTTATCGGCTTTCCAGTCCACAGGATATGCGTCAGGCGATTGATGTCCAGCAGTTCCGGGTGCTGGAACTTGTATTTCTCATTAAGGCGCTGGCGAAGGATCGGACTCCAGCCGATCAGTTGCAGCGCGGAATAATCTTGCATATCCGTGTAATTTTCTTGCGGCTCAACAATGGCGTAGAAATTGCCGCCATAGGCCACATCGACCTTGATCGGTCCGAGATCAGGGCATTCGACTTCAAGACTTTCCGCATAGAGAAAGGCCGGAACATTGGTCAGGCGGACATGCTCGACATATTGCCCGTTCTGCTCATATTCGATAGCGACCAGACCCGCAGGTGTTTCGAGATTGAGTTTTCCCGGCGTCTTTGGCGTCACAAGCCCCTGCTCGATGGCCATGGTCACGGTGCCGATGGTCCCATGACCGCACATCGGCAGGCAACCCGACGTTTCGATAAATAACACCGCAACATCGCAATCCGACCGCGTTGGCGGATAGAGGATCGAGCCGGACATCATGTCATGCCCGCGCGGCTCGAACATCAATCCGGTGCGGATCCAGTCATAGTCCCGCAGGAAATGCGCGCGCTTTTCCATCATGGTCGAACCGACGAGGTTTGGCCCGCCTCCCGCCACCAGACGCACGGGATTGCCGCAGGTATGTCCGTCTATGCAGAAAAAGGAATGTTTCGCCATGATGCTCAGTTCCGAAAACGTTGTGGCTTGAAGGGTTCGATATCGATTGCAGGCGACACGCCCTCAATCAGGTCGGCAATGATGCGTCCGGTTGCCGCTGCTTGCGTAAGACCAAGATGACCATGTCCGAAACCGTAGTATATATTGCCGCCCGATGATGCGCGACTAATCACCGGCAAGGAATCCGGCATGGAAGGGCGAAAACCCATCCACTGGCGTCCGCCATCACTCTTCAACCCCGGCAGGAAAGCGCAGGCTTTTTTCAGCATGGCCTCCGAGCGGGCAAAATTGGGCGCAAGCTTCAAACCGCCAAACTCCACAGCACCGCCAACCCGCAGGCCCGTCGACAAGGGCGTGATGACAAAGCCATGTCCGGGAAAGGTCAGTTGCCGCTTCACATCGAAAGCGCCAAGAGGCAATGTGGTGTTATAGCCGCGCTCCGTATCTAGCGGAACCGTATCGCCGAAGGCTTCAGCCAGTTTGCCTGACCAGGCACCGGCCGCAAGTACAAGATGTTCTACCCGGATTTCAACGCCATCTTCAAGCTGCACCAATGTTGCGCTATCAACCGGCTTTGCACGGGTGACGCCAGCCTTTAAAAAGCGTGCACCCTTGGTTTCCGCATAAGCCCACAGGAAT
>JAATGD010000353.1 GCA_015654965.1 Hyphomicrobiales bacterium | reverse complement strand
GATCTACAGAGGGAATTGGCGGGTGTCGAAAGCGGATATTCCGGTCGCAGGCCCTTGCCTGCCGCTGATGATATCCAGAAAAGTATCCGCAGTTGGGGAATTAATGAGGACACTCTGGTCGTGGTTTATGGAAACCATGGTGGGGTCACTGCCGCGCGTGGTTGGTGGGTGTTGAAATGGGCCGGTGTTGCGAATGTCAGATTTCTGGATGGCGGGTGGGAGGCCTGGCTTGCTGCTGACCATGAGAGTTCCAGCGAAACGCCGGGCTATCGTGACAGTAACTTCATTGTCCGCCCCGGGACTCTGCCGACAATTGATGCCGATACGGCGCAAAGGGTCGGAAAGGAAGGCGTCCTGCTGGATGCAAGGTCGGAAGCACAATATACCGGCGAGGAACAGGGGACAGATCGCGTTTCGGGACATATTCCGGGCGCATATAACCTACCGGGACGCTCACATTTCGATGAGAAGGGGCATTTCCTGTCTGAAGAGGCCATACGAAGGCTTTATGCCACCTATCCGGTTGAGACTGCCCCGGTTGGCGCTTATTGCGGTGGCGGGGTAGGGGCTGCGAATATTGTACTTGCGTTACATTCCATAGGCATTGAGGTGCCTTTGTTCGTGGGTTCCTGGTCCGCATGGGCAGCAGAGCCGGGGCGCCCTGTTGAAAAGGGCGTGCGGCCCCATTCAGGTGTCGGTCGAGGTTGATATGACTATCGAAACAAGGTGCGCGTGGCTGCGCATTTCAGGTCTTGTGCATTGCAAGACAGGCTCGCGACCAGTTTTGTGATATGACAATTTCTTCAGCTAAACGTGTAATCGGGATTATCGGTGGTGGCCCGCGTGCACTGACAGTCATCGAGCGCCTGACGGCATATGCCGTCAGCGGTGGCACATCCACCAATGTGGTTGTAATCGACGATTATGATCCCGGCGCGGGCATGTTGTGGCAGACAGCTTTACCGGGCACTCTGATCACCAATACGCTCGCTGCGGATAATTCGGTCTTTCCGGGCCATGATCTTCAACCTCCTGTCCCGATCCTCCGCCCCCGTAGCGTGTTCGAATGGGGGCAGGCCATGGTGGCCGGAGAAGTCGAGATATCCGGGTTGGGTGTCGCGACGGAAGCTATCGTTGAAGAGGCCGCAATGATGCAGCCGACGAGCTTTCCATCCAGACGCTTTCTCGGTTGCTATTTGCGTTGGCATTTTCAGGAATTGCAAAAACATTCGTCTCCACAGTTGACCATATCGCACCGCCGCGCGCGAGTTGTAGAGATCGAACCGCAATCCGATGGCCGTCATGCTTTGAGATTGCAAGAAAAGAATGGTCGTTCGACCCTGCTGGTCGACGCGGTCGTGCTTGCGACGGGGCATACAGCCAATCATCTGGATGCATCACAACGTATTTTGGCCGAAGCCGCTCATAAGGCCGGTCTCGATTATCGCACTCCCGGCTTTATTGAGGACCATCTTTCGCCCACACTGCCAGCCGGTCGAAATGTATTTATTCGGGGAGCAGGTCTGCATTTCCATGACCTGCTCGCATTGTTGACCGTCGGTCGGGGCGGTCATTTCGTGACGCAGCCTAATGGGAATCTTGTCTATATTGCAGGTGGCGACGAGCCGCGCCTTCTGGTCACATCCCGCAGTGGCCTGCCATATCTTGCCCGTCCCTCTGCATTGCTGACTTACGACGTTTCCGCTCTTCATAACCGAATTGCACAAAGCGTGGCAAAAGGCCGTGACCATTTCGGACGAAATATTTGGCCCTTGATACAAGATGAGCTTTTGGCGGCGGCTTATAGCTCAAGACGTGACGTGGATCTGGCCGCATTGATAACATCAATGACCGATCCGCTTTCAGGGCGGCATTTTCCAACTGTCTCTGCACTGAACCAGACTATTCTGGAACGTCTCGAAGAAGATATACAGGCTGCATCTGTTTCCCGATCCCATCCGTCCAAAATCATGGCGGAAATCATGCGTACGCTGGCTGGGCCGTTGGGACGGCTGCGTTCTGTAAAGGAATTTGCATCTGGACCTGAATGTGCGGCATGTCCTGACTGGTCCTGGTACGAGCGTGCGGTAGCCGCTCTGGGGTCAGGACCTCCAGTCATACGGATTCGGGAACTTGTTGCATTGATGCATGCAGGTATTGTCACATTCATTGGTCGGAACGCCAATATCGAGGTGAAGGGCGGAGCGTTTAGAGCTTTTGTCAGCGATGCGCAGCAAGTTGAAGCATCCATTCTGGTGGAGGCCAGAGCGCCTCTGCGTAGAGCCGTCTACAGTTCTGAACCTGTGCTCGTGAATTTGCTGAGGCGTGGGCAGGCCCGTTTCAAAATGACAGGTGAACAAAATACGGGTGCTTTGGACCATGACCTGTCGTACAGGCTCATTGATCAGTTGGGCCATTCGCATAAATCAATTTTCGCAATCGGGTTACCGATCCTTGGTGCGGATTTCAGCACTGCGACTGAAGTCGTTCCGGGATCGCAGGCGAAGCACGCCTCAAGCGCATCTATAATCGCCCGAGCGCTATTGCATGATTTCTAACGACATATGCCGTCACCGTCGATTTTGCAGGAGTAATGGGAATGGATTTGCAGTTAAGCGGAAAAGTATTTCTTATAACAGGTGGAACACGAGTACTGGGTTTGGGAACAGCCAGGATTCTTGTGGAGGAGGGCGCCCGTGTCGTTTTAGGCAGCCGTAATCCCGATCATGTAGCTGCAGCCATCAGCCAACTGGGATCGGACGTTGCAGATGGTGTAGCCATCGACATTCAGGATAAGGATGTTGGTCAGCGTCTTATTTCTATTGCATCGCAGCGATTTGGACGTGTTGATGGCGCGCTTGTCAATACAGGTGGCCCTCGTCTCGGCAATGTGGATGATCTGTCAGATGAAGACTGGAGTGTGGCGGTAGCGTCGACTTTGCTGGCACCCGTACGCTTTGCATCGTCAGTCATTCGACATCTCCGGTCGGAAGGCAAGCAAGGCGGGTCGGTTGCTTTTGTATTGTCGACCTCTGCGCGACAACCGTTGGCTCGTCTTGCCTTAAGCAATGCCATTCGTCCCGGTCTGGCACTGCATATCAAGGATCTTGCCGATGCCTATGGCGGCGAAATTGCAAGCGTGAGGGTCAATGGACTTTTGCCGGGTGCTATCGATACTGAACGCAGTCGCGCCGGAGGGCTTTCACCCGAGAGAGTGCCATTGAAGCGACTCGGAACACCTGATGAATTCGGACGGGTGGCTGCATTCATTTTGTCGCCTGCAGCTTCTTTCGTGAATGGATCACTTATCACTGTTGATGGTGGTACAACGCGAGCATTGTGATCTTAGCATTTTTCAAATTATAGCACGGAAGTTAACCAAAATGCCGCTGCAACGCAAAGAAAAGCGTTGAGCTGGATGGATGAATCATTGTCGCATCCCTGATTTGGCAATCAATTTAGTCTGAATTGTTCCGATACCACATATCAGATCAATCCAACGCATATTTTGCCGCGGCGTTGATTGAAAAGGATAAAGGTTTCTGTTCTGTCTCGTGTGAAGAGAATGCCCCTTGCCATTCGGTGAACGATGATTTGACTGGGTGTCAGTGGTCCATCACCAACAGAAATGGAAAGAGAAGATGGATTGCTTTGTAGGACGGTAGGTTTCTCTTGAGATAACGAGCATCCGCATCGTGGATCCTGACGGAGACGTAGGTTGCTTCCGAATCGACCGACTTCGTCGCGTTCTTCGCACAATGCGCAATGAGGCACGGCTAGTTGGCGCTTTCGGTGCCGAACAAGACCGTGCCCGTCGTCGAATGAATTGAGACTTTTCGGGCTTATGAAGATTGGAGTTTGCGGCTCGGTTGACGGTTTGATTTAAGCCGCTTTGGCGTGGTGGTTCAAGCGGCGCTTTTTGATGGTTTCCCGTTTGATCCTTTC
>JAATGD010000057.1 GCA_015654965.1 Hyphomicrobiales bacterium | reverse complement strand
TTGATTACGGCCAGCGGCATAAAAAGGAACTCTACTTTGCCACCGCCTGCGCAGAGCGGCTCAAGGTTCCCCATCAGATCGTCGATATCCGCAATATCGGCGCAAGCCTCAGCGGTTCGGCTTTGACCGACGATATCGATGTACCCGATGGCCATTATGCCGAAGAAACGATGAAAATCACCGTCGTTCCCAACCGCAATGCCATCATGCTGGCCATTGTGTTTGGCGTTGCGGCCGCGCAAAAGGCGCAAGCAATCGCACTGGCTGTTCATGGTGGCGATCATTTCATCTATCCCGATTGTAGTCCCGGCTTTATCGACGCTTTCCAGACCATGCAGAACCATGCGCTCGACGGTTATGCCGACATAAAACTGTTGGCCCCCTATGTGAACAAGTCCAAAAGCGACATTGTTGTCGATGGCGCAAAATACAAAACGCCATTCGAGGCAACATGGTCCTGTTACAAGGGCGGCGAGCAGCATTGCGGTCGCTGCGGCACCTGTGTCGAGCGGCGCGAGGCTTTTTATCTCGCGGGAGTCAGCGATCCGACGCTTTATGAAGACGCCACCTTCTGGCGCGAAGCCGTTGAGAGGAGGAGCGCCTGATGTTTCGCATCACCAAGGAGTTTCATTTCTCCGCCTCGCACCAGTTGACGGAACTGCCCTCTGACCATCAATGCGCGCGCCTGCATGGCCATAATTATATCGTCGAAGTGGAACTGTCCGCAGCCGATCTCGATCAGCATGGCTTTGTGCGCGATTATCACGAACTGGCACCGCTCAAGCGCTATATCGATGACGAGCTTGATCATCGCCATCTTAATGACGTTCTCGGTCATAATCATGTAACGGCGGAATGCCTTGCCAAACATCTCTTTGACTGGTGCCGGTCACGCTGGGCGGAAGTGTCGGCTGTGCGGGTCAGCGAAACGCCAAAGACATGGGCAGAGTTTAGACCATGAAAGCGTCTCCCGAAATCCGCATCAGCGAGATTTTCGGCCCCACCATTCAGGGCGAAGGTGTTTTGAGCGGCGAGCCGACTGTTTTCGTGCGCACGGGCGGTTGCGATTATCGCTGCGCATGGTGCGACAGCCTGCATGCCGTCGAAAGCCGCTTTCGCCATGAGTGGAAGCCGATGAGCGTGGATGCGATCTGGCAGGAAGTGACGGCACTTTCGCATTCAAAGCCGATAACAGTGTCACTATCGGGTGGCAATCCGGCCATTCAGCCGCTGGGGCCATTGATCGATCACGGTCACAGCGAGGGCTATCGCTTTGCGCTGGAAACCCAAGGATCTATGGCAAAGGACTGGTTTTCAAGGCTCGATACGCTGGTGCTCAGCCCGAAACCGCCTTCAAGCGGCATGGAAACGAACTGGGATATGCTGCAAGCTTCCATTGATGCCGCCGGATCGGTTCCGAAAACCGTTCTGAAATTCGTGGTGTTCGATGATGCCGATTATGCCTTTGCGAAAGCCGCATCGGCGCGTCATCCGCATCTGCCGGTCTATCTGCAACCGGGCAATCATACGCCCCCGCCGCCCGAGGATGATAATGCACGCATCGACATGGACGGCATCATGCGCCGCATGGAATGGCTGATCGACAAGGTTGTGCAGGACCAATGGTTTGAGGCGCATGTGCTGCCGCAACTGCATGTGCTGATCTGGGGCAACAAGCGCGGGGTTTAGTTTTCTTGGTCGCAACGTGCACTGCCGTCAGGCCGTGGCGAAAATGGTGGTCTGGTGAGCATCGGAGCGGAGCTTACATAAAGTAAGTGAGCACCGAAGCGCAAACAGAACGCCATTTGCAGACCGGCCTCACGACAGTGCCTAGCGGTTTGCGCCCGGTACCCATAGTACATCTTTTGCTCCGTTTTCATTGACGGCGCGGGCGGACACAAACAGAAAATCCGACAGCCGGTTGATATATTGCAGCGCTTCGTTTGAAACCACTTCGCCATCAGTCTTCGACAGTGCTACCATCAACCGCTCAGCGCGTCGCGAAACCGTGCGCGCCAGATGTAAGGCCGCAGAAGCGGCAGACCCACCCGGCAAAATGAAAGAGCGCAAGGGAGCAAGATCGGCATTCAAAAGATCGATATCCGCTTCCAGCCGTGTCACCTGCGATGCAACAATGCGTAACGGCTCATAGGATAAGGGCTGACCATCATCGGGTGTGGAAAGATCGGCACCAAGATCGAACAGATCGTTCTGGATACGCGCCAGCATCGCATCAATTGCGGCATGCGGATGATCGCCATCCGTATGAATGCGCACCATGCCGATTGTGGCATTGGTCTCATCCACCGTGCCATAGGCTTCCACACGCAGATCGGATTTGAGCCGACGCGGGCCGCTGGTCAGGCCCGTGGTGCCATTGTCGCCGGTGCGGGTATAAATCTTGTTGAGCTTGACCATTCTATTGCCCACTCGTCTGACGCGCAAAATAGATCGCGGCCACGATCAGAACGACTGCGACGAACTGCAACAAGACGCGCAACTGCATCATCTTGTTGGAGAAATTACCATCCCCGCCGCGCATCATGTTGCGCAGGCCGATGATCAACACGATTGCCACGGCGAACATCGCCACCATGGCCGCGCCCTTGAACAGAACGTCCATCTGTTTTCCTTCCCATTATCCGCCGTCTTGATTTTATCGTATCAAGACTGGTCGGACAGCATCCGGTAGAGCCAGCGCGCCGGCAAAAAGCGTCGCGCCAGAATACCCATTTTCGCCGGTCGCGTAACCGCATAATGCGGGTGCGGACGCGGCGCCTCCAATGCATGCAGGAGTACAGCGTAAACGGCTTCGGGTCCAAGCTTGTTTTTGGATTGCGTACCGCCGCCGTCGAGTTTGGCCATCTGCTTCTGGTACAGGGCATGATGCACGGAACCGTCAAGGTCGATATTGGCACGCGCATGCTTTGCCGCATTATAGGTAAAGTGCGAAGCAATCGGTCCGGGTTCAATCAATGAAACCCTGATACCCGAGCCTTTCAATTCCATGCGCTGGGCCAGCATCAGCCCTTCGAGCGCGAATTTCGACGCCACATAGGCACCGCGCCATTTCATCGGCACCAGTCCCAGAATGGATGAGCAATGCACAATCCGCCCGTGTCCCTGTTCACGCATCACCGGAATGAGCCGTTGCGTCAGATCATGCCAGCCGAAGAAATTGGCCTCTAATTGCGCACGAAGAGCATCGACAGGCAGGTCTTCCACGGCACCGGGCTGGGCATAGGCACCATTGTTGAAAAGCGCATCAAGGTGTCCGCCGGTTTTCTGCAGGACCTGCTCGACCAGTTCGCTAATCGAATCCGGTTCCGCATAATCCATGTAATGGGCATCCAGTCCCATCGCGCCAAGTGCTGCAATATCCTCCATCCTGCGCGCGGTTGCGAAAACCCGCCAGCCCCGCTCGTGCAAGGCTTTTGCGCAATAAGCGCCAATGCCGGATGAACAACCTGTCACGATGATGCTGCGCTGGTCTGCCATGATTGCGTTCAATCCTGCTGTCACCTTTTCCACACATTGCGTGATTCGGGAGCTACATGAAACGCTCGCACCCTTGCAATCCATAGAGGGTTGCTAGATTTATGGGCTTACGCGTGTAAACGAAGGGTCCCATCTGCGTATGCGAAAAATCCGGCGTTTTCTTCGTCAGATCACATTTGATGTCGGCGGTCATTTCAATTCGGACGATGGCTGGGCTTTCGCAAGCCATATCGCATTGTCAGGACTGATGGCGCTGTTTCCTTTTCTTATTTTCGCAACCACGCTTGCGAGTTTTCTCGGCACGAAACAATTTGCCGACACTGCCGTGCATGTCATTTTCGACATGTGGCCTTCCAATATTGCAGCCCCCATTGCCAATGAAGTCACCAATGTCCTCACCGTGCAGCGCCGCGGACTTCTGACCTTGAGTGTGATCGCCGCCGCCTATTTTGCCTCCAATGGCGTTGAAGCGCTACGTGTTGCACTCAACCGCGCCTATCGTGTGACCGACCAGCGTTCGATCATCTTTTGCCGCATGCAAAGCCTCGGTTTTGTTCTGGTGGGCACCCTCAGCCTGATGGCGATCAGCTTTCTGCTCGTTCTGGGACCTCTGGCTATCCGCATTGCCGAACAATGGTTTCCCGATATCGCGCCCTTCACCGGCACCATCGCCTTCTGGCGCTACACGATTGCCGTCACCGTGCTCGTCTTCGCACTTTTCATGGTCCACACATGGCTGCCTGCCGGCAAACGCCGGTTGAGCGATATCTTGCCGGGAATTATCCTCACCTTGCTCGCTTGGCTTGCGGCTTCCATCACTTTTGCCAAATATCTCGAAACCTTTGCCACTTATGTCACCACCTATGCGGGCCTCGCCTCGATCATGGTGGCAATCGTCTTTCTTTACATGCTTTCAGCGATCTTCATCATCGGCGCGGAAATCAACGCCGCGATCATGAATTTTCGCAAGCGTCAGCAACAACCCGATCTGGTGACGGAATAAAAGAATCAGCGTTTCATGGTTGTCAACGCCACGCTGAACGTGGTCACCACCATACCGGCAATCTGGATGGGAGACAGCGTTTCGCAAAAAATCAGCCAGGCCATGATCGCTGCCGTCCCCGGCACCAGATAAAACAGTGACGCGACTTTCGACATCGCGCCTTCACGGATCATCACCAGCAGCGCCAGAATGGCTCCGATGGAAATGGCAAGCGTCAGCCAGACCAGCGCAAAAATAAGCGATGGTGACCACACAACCACGCGGGTTTCAAACAGAAAGGCGCAAATAATCGTCAGGGCTGCGGCTGCAATATATTGTACCGCCGTCGCGCTTTTCAGATCCACAGCCGTCCCGAACCGCTTTTGCCACACCGTTCCCGTACTGATCGCAAGAACGGCCACAAAAGCTGCGGCAAGGCTTTGGGGATCAACACCGCTGCCCGCACTGAATTTTGGCCAGACGACCATCGCGACACCGCTAAAACCGATGATCAGGCCCAGCCATTGCTTGCCCGTTGCCCGCTCCCCGAGCAGCATTGCGGCAATCAGCGTGGTCAGCATGGGCTGCAAGCCCGCGACAAGACCCGACATGCCCGCAGGCAAGCCGTGATGCACCGCCCAGAAAAGCGCGGAGAGATAAGCGCCATGAATGAGGCTGCCCGCAATGGCCGCGTGGATGAGTGCCTTGCCTGTCGGCCAGACGCTGCGGCTTGCAAAAGCCCAGATCGCCATGATGCAGGCTGCAATGACAAATCGCATCGCCATGAAGGTGAAAGGTTCCGCATAGGGCATGGACAGCCCGGCCCCAATGAAACCAGTGGCCCAGAGCAAAACGAACATGACGGGGAAAAAACGGGTAGGCATGGCGGACTTTCCTGATTGCAATCCGCCTTATACGAGTCTGCCTTTATCGCCTATCGTATAAATCTCAACGCTGCGATCAATTTGCCAAAAGAGAGACATGCCCTTATG
>JAATGD010000334.1 GCA_015654965.1 Hyphomicrobiales bacterium | reverse complement strand
GCGCAAATTGCTTCGCACCCATACCTCGCCGGTGCAGGTGCATACGATGGAAAAGTTTGCAGCACTCCGTGACAAGGAAGGTCGCGACGAGCCGATCCGCATCGTCATTCCCGGAAAAACCTATCGCATGGATTCGGATGCCACCCATTCGCCGATGTTTCATCAGGTCGAAGGTCTAGTAGTCGATAAATCGGCCAATGTCGCCAATATGAAATGGGTGCTGGAAGAATTCTGCAAGGCGTTCTTCGAGGTGCCGTCAGTGACCATGCGCATGCGTCCGAGCTTCTTCCCCTTCACTGAGCCGTCGGTCGAGGTCGATATCCAGTGCGACCGTTCCGGCCCACATGTGAAGTTTGGCGAAGGCACTGACTGGCTCGAAATTCTCGGTTGCGGCATGGTGCATCCGAATGTGCTGCGCGCTTCCGGCTATGACCCGGATGTTTATCAGGGCTTTGCCTGGGGCATGGGTATCGACCATATCGCCATGCTCAAATACGGCATGCCCGATCTGCGCGCTTTTTTCGATGCCGATGTGCGCTGGCTTGATCATTACGGTTTCCGCCCGCTCGATATCCCGACACTTTTCGGCGGCCTGAGCGTGTAACGAGACGAGGCAAGGAACAAAGACATGAAATTCACGCTTTCCTGGCTCAAGGATCACCTTGAAACGCAAGCCACTCTGGATGAGATCGTCGACAAACTGACCGATATCGGTCTTGAGGTCGAATCGGTCGATGACCGCGCCGCTTTCAAGGCTTTCAAGATCGTGAAGGTTCTCTCCGCCGCCCGTCATCCCGATGCCGACAAGTTGCAGGTTTTGTCCGTTGACGCCGGTGAGGACAAGCCGTTGCAGGTTGTCTGCGGCGCGCCCAATGCCCGCGCCGGTCTCATCGGCGTTCTGGGTCGTCCGGGCGACTATGTGCCGGGCCTCGATATCACGCTTTCGGTCGGAAAAATCCGCGGCGTCGAGAGTTTCGGCATGATGTGCTCGGAGCGCGAGCTGGAATTGTCCGATGAGCATAATGGCATCATCGATCTGCCTGACGATGCGCCGGTCGGCTCGAGCTTTGCAAGCTACATGGGGCTGGATGATCCGGTCATCGATGTGAGTCTCACCCCCAACCGCGCCGATTGCGCCGGTGTTCGTGGCATTGCGCGTGATCTGGCGGCGGCTGGCCTCGGCACGCTGAAGGACCTCGCGTCTGACGGTGTCAAAGGCGAGGGAGAAACCCCGGTCAAGGTGATCCTTGATCAGGATGCGCAAAACCCGTTCTGCACCGGCTTTGCGCTTCGTCTGGTCAAGGGCGTGAAAAATGGCCCAAGCCCCAAATGGATGCAGCAGCGCCTGAAAGCCATTGGCCTGCGTCCGATCAATGCCTTAGTGGACATCACCAATTACATCACCTTCGATCTCGGTCGTCCGCTGCATGTGTTTGACGCGGCCAAGGTCAAGGGCAATCTGACGGTGCGTGCGGCGAAAGAGGGCGAAACGATCCTCGCGCTTGATCAGCGTGAATATGCTCTCAAGCCGGGCATGTATGTTATTGTCGATGAAAACGGTCCTAAATCCATTGCCGGTATCATGGGTGGCGAACATTCGGGCTGTGACGAGAATACGGTCGATGTGCTGATCGAATCCGCGCTCTGGGACCCACGCATGATCGCCCGCACGGGGCGCGAACTGGGTATCGTCACCGATGCACGTTATCGTTTCGAGCGTGGCGTTGATCCTGAAATGATGGTTCCGGGAGCGGAAATTGCCACAAGGCTCGTTCTCGAGTTTTGCGGTGGCCAGCCGACAATTCTTGATGTCGTCGGCTACGAGGCACATGCTGCGCGTGTGATCGATTTCCCGGTTTCGGAAGTCAAGCGCCTCACGGGCATTGACGTCTCCTATGATGCGTCGTTCGATATCCTCAAACGCCTTGGTTTTGGTGTTGAAGGTGACGGCAAGACCATTCGTGCGAGTGTGCCGACATGGCGCGGCGATGTCGAAGGCAAGGCCGATCTTGTCGAGGAAATCGTGCGGATCGCTGGCGTAGATCGCGTGCCGCCGACGCCGTTCGAGCGCGGAGAGTTCGCGCGAAAGCCCGTATTGACGACGCTGCAAAAGCGCACGCGCGCCGCGAAACGCGTGCTCGCTGCAAGCGGCCTCGTCGAAGCCGTGACCTGGTCGTTCATCTCGAAGGCGCAGGCCGAAACTTTCGGCGGCGGAGCGGCTTCGCTTTCGCTCGCCAACCCAATCGCGGCGGAACTCTCCGACATGCGGCCGAGCCTGATCCCGGGCCTTGCGCTTGCCGCGCAGAAGAACGCGGATCGCGGTTACAAGGATTCGGCGCTGTTCGAGACCGGACAGATTTTTCTCGGCGACAAGCCGGAGGATCAACTGATGGCCGCGACCAGCTTGCGGCGCGGCACCGCCAAGGTCACGGGCAGCGGCCGCCACTGGTCGGGCAGCGCGGGCGCGGTCGATGTGTTCGACGCGAAAGCCGACGCGCTGGAAACGCTCCGCGCCTGCGGCGCGAGCGTTGACAAACTCCAGATCGTGGCG